>PBBF01000028.1 GCA_002717745.1 Acidobacteriota bacterium | reverse complement strand
TCCAGAGCGTGAAATCGCAGTCCGGGTAATTAGCGCATCCGTAAAAGGCCCCCCGACGGGATTTTCGCTCAACGATGTCACCGCCGTCTTTCGGACACGTGACGCCGGTACTTTTCAGCTTAATGTAGCGGCACTCTGGATAGCTGCTGCATGCCGTGAATTCACCAAACCTTCCTTGCTTAATGATCAAATTCGAATCACAGCGGGGACATTTTTCATCAAGGATCTGGTCGGGCTTGGCTGCTGCCAAGCCTTCCTTCGTCGAAATGAGTTTTCTCGTCGTTTTACAATCTGGATATCCAGAACAAGCCAGAAACTGGCCGAAGCGCCCCCGCTTGACGACCATATCCTTACCGCAGTTCTCGCAGGTCTCATCTACTTCATCCTGCTCGCCTTCCGTGCCTTCGAGTTCACGGGTGTTCTGGCACTGACCTTCGACCTGCAGCAAGCCCCGAACAACCAAACTCCGCAACGTCGCCCCCGCTACGGCGTGTTCGAGAAGCACCGATTGGGCCAACCCCTTCTTGGCTTCGGCCAACGTTTCCAATGCAAGCAACTGGCGTGGCCCAATACGGCCAAGTTTCATCGAAGAGCCGCTCCGGGCCCGTTCCGCCAAATACTTTCTCCCTACCGGCGTCAGTTGGAAATCTGGATAGCTACTGCACGCGAGGAAAAGACCGAAGCGGCCGACCTTCACGATCATCGGCGAGTCGCACTTATCGCAGACCTCGTCACTTGGCAAGCCCTCGACCTTGATGTTTGGCATCGATTCGGCCGCCTGGCTCAGGTCAGCGCTAAATTTTCCATAGAAATTCTCGATGGTGCCGCGATAATCGGCCTTACCATCTTCAATCTTGTCCAATGAGTCTTCCAAGTCCTTCGTGTACTCGACGTCGAGGATGTCATCAAAACTCTTAGCAAGTAGTTCTGTCACTAGTTTGCCGAGCCCAGTTGGCTTAAACCGTCCTTCAATTTTCGCGACGTATTCCCGCGTCTGTAACACCCCTATGATCGCCGCATACGTACTAGGTCGACCGATGCCATTCTCTTCAAGTTCCTTCACGAGCGTTGCCTCACTGAACCGTGGCGGTGGTTGCGTAAATTTTTGCTCCGGACGGAGCTGTTTAAGTTCTAACCGTTCTCCTTGCTGCATCACCGGCAAGGCGCTAGACACGATGTCGTCCCCAGGTTCGTCTCCTTTCTGGCCATTCCCCTCAGCCGCGTTCGCCTCAGTGTTCAGCTCGTGGGCGGCCATCCAGCCCTTAAATTTCAGCACTGATCCCTTTACCCGGAAGGTATAAAGACCAGCGCCAATATCAACAGTAGTGTCGTCGAATTGAGCAGGAGGCATCTGAGACGCGACAAACCGGTTCCATATCATCCGGTATAGCGAGTACTGCTCACGCGTCAGATGCTCCTTAATCGTCTCGGGGTCATACTGCATTGAGGTTGGTCGTATCGCCTCATGAGCATCCTGAGCGCCGGTTTTCGCACGAAAGGTATTCGGTGTCTTCGGCAAGTAATCGTCACCGAATACCTGCGTGATATGGGCACGAACGTCCTCGATAGCCTGGGACGAGACACGAGTTGAATCAGTCCGCATATAAGTAATGAGCCCGACGGACCCATCGCCAGGCAACTCGATACCTTCGTAGAGCTGCTGAGCAATCATCATCGTCCGCTTCACCGGCATTTTCGATGCCTGTTGGAGCTTGCTTGTTATGAACGGTGGAGCCGCGCTCTTCTTGCGCTCCTTTTTTGCGATCTTGTCAACGATAAATGGCTCGTTGGCAACAGCGTCGAGAACGACTTTCGATTCGCCTTCATTGCCGACTTTAATCGTTTCGCCATCCCGCTTTGTCAGTTTTGCCTCGAACTCAGGTGGCTGACCGGCTGCAAGCCGAGCGAAGATATGCCAGTATTCTTCAGGCTGGAATCGTTCAATCGCCTGCTCACGATCACAAATCAGTCGCAAAGCCACCGATTGCACACGGCCGGCGCTTAGTCCGCGGCGCACCTTGTCCCACAAGAGCGGGCTAAGCTTATAGCCAACAAGGCGGTCCAAGACACGACGAGCCTGCTGCGCATCGACCATTCTCTGATCAATGTCGCCGGGGTGTTCGAGTGCTTCCAGAATTGCGGTCTTCGTAATCTCGTTGAAGGTGAGCCTGTGAATCTTACGCTTCTTCCCGGCAAGTTCCTTGGCCAGGTGCCAACCGATCGCCTCGCCCTCACGATCCGGGTCTGTTGCTACATAAATGTTGGCGACATTCTTCGCCGCTGCGCGTAATTCTTTAATAACCTTCTTACGCGCGGGAATCGGTTCGTACGCCGGAACGAACCCCTCGTCAATATCTACACCCAATTTACTTTTCGGTAAATCACGAATGTGTCCCATTGAGGCCACGACTATAAAGTCCTTACCGAGATACTTATTGATGGTCTTCGCTTTCGCGGGCGATTCGACCACCATCAGGGACTTGGGCATAGCAGCGATCCTCAACCTGTTCCGTAGACCTACCACGGCGTGCTTAACACCGAAAGACGCCGGTAACTTACGTTACCATTTTCCGTTTACACGGAAAAAACGCCCTAGCGAGACGCATTTAACGGATCCCCGATACGCCACAGTAAGCGGGATAGCAAACGAACCAAAGCGATGGGTTCCCGCTTGTTGTTAACGCGCATCCGTGAAAACAGCGCCTGCATATTACTTTCACCTGTCCTCCAGACAGAAACGAGCACTCTCCCACAGGGTATCGTCCAGACACTCCAGAACCTTTGCATAAGCCGAAATAGTGGCCTGATTGCTGGGGGGCTACCAGAATTGCTAGTACATTGCAGCGTGACAGCTTCTTCACAGATTGCCAGCGGGACATGTTCTGTTAGCGAACAAATGAAACTACTTGCACCGTTTAAGCGTCCCTGACTATAGTGGAATTCTGGTGCCTAAATTGAACCTGAGCATTGCTCTCCTGCTGGCCTTGGCTACCGTGTCGCCGGCCATCTCAGCCGATGACCGCTCTGATGCGAAACGCCAAGTCGAGTTCGGCATTGAAGTCGCCGAACGCGGCTTGTGGCGTGAGGCCACGTATCGATGGAACCGAGCTGTGGAGATTGATCCCACCTATGCGGCTGCCTGGAACAACCTCGCCATCGCCTACGAGCACGCGGGTAAATTCGACGATGCTCGCAAAGCATACGAGCAGGCTGGCAAACTCGATCCTGGCAATCTGACAATCCAACAGAATTTCGACTTATTCAAAGAACTAAATGAGCGGACGAGTCGCTAGCAGCGCGGTAACTCTGGCTTTACTAACGGCGTGCAGTAGCGCCGGGTCGCTTCACGAAATTGCGATCGAAACACCTCTCCAGCCAAAGCTCGATGTCTCATCCTTCAGTCGCATTCTCATCGCCGGATTCATAGCCGGTGGTAGTGATGAAGTCGATGCCAACCGTGAAACTGCGCGCCTGTTGCGTAGTCAACTTAGAAATCAATCAGATTTACGGGTAGTCGAAGCCGATGTGATGGCACTGGCCGACATGGCCCTCCGAAAGGAGGTCGGCGAAGGCTTTGGTGACGCCGTTCCTCTGGCCGAGCCAAACACGATTACTGAGGAGCAGGAGTTGGAGGAATACGAGCGTGTCTTTGCTGACATCGGCTTCTGGCAAGAACTGGGCACCAGTTACCAGCAACCGCTAATCGTGACAGGTACGGTGTTGTTTACTCCGCATGCGCGCGCCGGATTTGTTACGCAGGAGCAAGAATCCTATGATTCGTTCGGGCGACGACGTGTCGTGCCAGTTCGCGCCTACCGAGAGCGTACCGGGTACGTCCTTAGCCAGAAATTCATCTTCATTGATGGCCGAACAGGCGCCACTCTGTACACTGAGTCGCACCGAGAGGAGATCCTGTACGAGGCCGATCAGAACACGCCCGCACTTTCCTCATATTTCGAGTTAATGGACCGGCTGATCCCAACCTTCCTCGGCGCGTTAAGTACAGAGACCATTCGCGGCACACGCATATTATTGAGGTAGTGTGAAGCTAGCTTGGCGTTCCCCCACAAACTCTTGTTTTGCAGTGACATCTCACAGAGTGATATTCTAGGGTGCTGACACAGCCCGTCCGAGCTTCCCCGTGGTGCCCCTGTGGGTCCACACTAGGATATTTGGAATTCTTGGGTCGGCAGGGCTTGAGCATAAATTGAGGAGCGTTGGCGGTGTATGCAATCATTCAAAGCGGTGGGCGGCAGGTGCGAGTCAGCCCAGGCGCGCTAGTCACGATTGACCGCGTCTCTAAGGAAGCTGGACAGGAAATCAGCTTCGACCGAGTGTTGCTGGTCGGCAAGGATGGCGGAGAGGTTGTTACTGGTTCGCCCTATGTGACGGATGCGTCAGTTGTGGGTGTTGTCGATGCTGAGGTCCGTGGACCGAAAATTAGAGTTTTTCAGAAGAAGCGTCGCAAGGGGATGCGACGGACCTTAGGGCACAGGAGTGTACTAACGCGCGTCCGGGTAAAAGACATTCGCGTATAGACATAGCAATATCCCCGCAGGCACGAAGCGATGGCACATAAAAAGGGACAGGGTAGCTCACGGAACGGACGGGACAGTAACGCCCAACGACTGGGAGTCAAGAAATACGACGGCAATCTAGTCCCTGGTGGAGCTATTTTAATCCGGCAACGCGGACGGCGTTTTCGGCCAGGCCTCAACGTCGGCTTAGGTAAAGACGATACACTCTTTGCGAAAACCGCTGGCCGAGTGCGCTTTGAGAACCACGGAGCTCGTGGCCGAGTCATAAGCGTGCTGCCCCTCGAGACCTGAAACTCGAGTAATTTTACCGCGCCCCGAGAAAGTTTTAGGCGCTGCAAACGCTCCCATGTTCGTCGACGAAGTCGACATCCGTATCACCGCCGGCCACGGCGGCCGAGGCTGTCTCAGTTTTCGTCGAGAGAAGTTCGTCCCGCGAGGGGGTCCTGACGGCGGCGATGGTGGCTGTGGCGGCTCCATTAATATCATCGCCAGCCCCCATCACAACACACTGGTTCACTATCGATTTCGTCCTGAGTTTCGTGCCAGGCGCGGCGCCCATGGTGAAGGTGCGAATCGAATTGGACGTAACGGCGTTGACCTCGACCTCGAAGTTCCCGTGGGCACCATCGTCTACGAACTGACCGAAGATGGACCCGTCGAATTGGCCGATCTCACCGATGTTGGTCAGCGGGTAATCGCTGCGAAAGGTGGGTTAGGAGGCCGTGGTAACGGCAAATTCGCAACCTCGACCAACCAGGCGCCCCGTCGTGCGGAACCTGGCCTCGAGGGAGAAGACCGGCAACTACGGCTGAGGTTAAAGCTGCTGGCCGACGTGGGGATCGTCGGGTTCCCGAACGTTGGAAAATCGACTCTCATCGCACACATCTCAGCCGCACGACCAAAGATCGCAGACTATCCCTTCACCACACTGTCTCCTAATCTTGGTGTCGTGAGTCTGTCTGATAACCGTAGCTTTGTTGTCGCGGACATACCAGGTCTTATTGAAGGTGCCCACACTGGACATGGCCTAGGGCATCGGTTTCTCAGTCATCTCGAGCGCACCAAGGTTCTGGTACACATCATCGACGTATCATCGTCATCGGGTCGAGACCCACTTCACGACTATGATGCAATCCGCCGTGAGCTAGCCCTCTATCCCACTAATTCAAATGACGGAGTCGGCCCACTCGACCAGCGACCTCAGGTAGTCGCCGCAAACAAAATCGATGCATTAGACGAACCGTCAAGGCTCGACCGTCTTAGTGCTATGCTTCGCGAGCAGGAGGTCCCTGTTTATCCAATTTCCTCGGTCACCGGCGAAGGACTGCAACCGCTACTTGAAGCGCTCTGGCAAACTGTATCGGGGATCAGTCAACCGATCCTTCCGGCAACACCAAAATGAATACGCTCGAGCGAACCGGCTTACTCGGCGGAACGTTCGACCCAGCGCATAATGGACATGTCGCCATCGCTGAAACCGCCAGGCGAGTATTCAAGC
Source organism: Acidobacteriota bacterium (assembly GCA_002717745.1). Lineage (GTDB taxonomy): Bacteria > Acidobacteriota > Vicinamibacteria > Vicinamibacterales > UBA823 > UBA11600. Next base: position 11,141 of record PBBF01000028.1, on the reverse strand, counting down.
TTGACCGCGTACTCCTAGTCCCGGCCCGAGTACCGCCCCATCGATTATCGGCACCGGTGGCATCGGCTTCGGACCGGTTCGCAATGGTGGAACTAGCAGTTAAGGACCACAAAGGTTTGGCCGCTTCTAACTTGGAACTGCACGATCCGGCACCTACATACACCACAGAAACACTGCAGCGCTTGATTAATGCAGGCCAATCAACATCACAATTGTTCTTCATCACTGGTGCTGATGCCTTTGCAGACATCACCGCCTGGCAGGGCTATCCAACGCTACTCGATCAATCGCACTTCGTCGTCCTATCGCGACCTGGCCACGACTTGAGCACGCTGCGGCACAAGCTTCCAGAAATAGCGCACAGATTTCACGAGGTAAGCCTCGGGGGCTTCGACTGTTTTCCAGATGACGAACGGACAGCGATTTTTACGGTCGAGGCTAATACGCCAGACATTGCATCCAGCGTTATCCGCCACCGCTTGTCTGTCGGTGCATCGGTCGATGACCTCGTGCCGAGCGGCGTCGCACGGTATATCCACGCGCACCATCTCTATGGACCGGCACCAAGGGGTAAGCAATTTCAATGAACGATACAGAAGGACAGAAGAGCGCGCTTCCTGGGTTACCTGAGGCTATTCGGATGAGTGTCCTTGCGGCACAGAACAAGAAGGCCTCTGATGTTGTCGTGTTGGACTTGAGAACCGCTTTTGCTTTTACTGATTTTTTCGTGATCTGCTCAGGCCTACACCCCCGCCAAGTTAAGGCAATCGCCGAAGGTATCGAAGATCAACTGCGACAGTGCGGCTCAAAACCAGCCATCGTTGAAGGGACTGAACATGCCGAATGGATATTGCTGGATTTCTTCGACTTCGTGGTCCACGTGTTCACTCCGGACGTTCGAGATTTTTACGGCTTGGAGCAACTCTGGGGCAGTGCCGAACGACTTGAGGTGGACGAGTCAGAAACGGCTGAATAATTAGCCGAGGTTAGACGACGGCCGACTCAGACGTAAGGCACAAAACAGGTAGGAACAACTACGGTAGTGAAAGCCGTGCCGTGGCGGCCACAATGACCGCCTCCGAAACCTCGGCCTTCGACCGCTCCCCATCAATCGTGACCCAACGCTCGTCATTTGCTAGCCTCAAGTAATTTTCTCGTACCCGCGTGAGCAGCTTTAGGTCTCGCTCGTAGCGATCGCGATCCTGGACCTTCCGACGAGCCGCCGTATCAGCTGAAATGTCGAGCAGAACTGTGAGATCTGGCTTTGGCAGATGCCGCTGCATGTCCATCAACCACACTGGGTCTAAGTGCTGCGCTTCACCATAAGCGATACTCGAAGCCAAGTAGCGGTCGCAGATCACTATGAGGCCACCAGCCAACCAGCGATCGAGGTCTGCTCGACGCTCGAAGCGATTCGCAACATACAACAACTGCATCACTTCGGGTACATACTCGCGCTCACCCTGTAAGGCACGCGCGATTTCTTCGCCGATTGAGGTACCGTAATCCGGAAAGGATTCGACGCGAGCCTTATGCCCCTGCTCCCTTAGATGACTACGAAGGTGCTGGGCCTGGGTCTCTTTCCCGCTTTGATCTAGCCCTTCGAATGCAATAAGAAGTCCCGCCATCTGATCAATTGTTGCCGGCCACCAAGAGAGGTGCTACACCTCCTGAGCCAACATTGCCTCCACAGTTTGGCGTCGTCGAATGAGGGTCCACGCTCCGTCCTCGACCAAAACCTCAGCCGGCATCGGACGGCGATTATAATTCGAGGACATAGCGGCACAATAGGCACCGGTGTCAAGAATCGCCATGAGATCGTCAACCTGTATTGGCGGTAATTGGTAATCGGCTCCAAACGAATCGCTACTCTCGCAGACAGGACCGACAACATCAACGGCGCAATCCGCTCCGACACGTGACTCGACCGCAATTACACGGTGGCGAGCGCCATAGAGCGCGGGGCGCAGGCACTCAGTCATTCCCGCATCTAGAACCACAAAGGTCTTACCGTCAGGGTGTGACTTCACGTCGATGACGCGTGAGACGAGTGCTCCCGCTGGCCCAACAATGAACCTTCCGGGCTCCAGCACGAGCGTTAGCCCTGAACCGCTCACTTCCTTGAGTAAAGCTTCCGCATATGCGGTGAGGTCGAGACCGGGGGTGCCGTCGTAAGATATGCCTACACCTCCTCCTACATCCACGTACTCAAGTGGCAAACCCTCGGCCATAAGTGTTCGCGCCAGGTCGACAGCCGTCGCAGCAGCACGGCGGAGCGGTTCGACTGTAACGATTTGGGAACCAATATGGACGTGGATACCTACGATCCTGAGCCCAGGTCGCGTTGCCATCTCACGGCAAATCGCCGGTGCTTCACTCAACGCAACACCGAACTTATCTCGGCTGGCGCCAGTGGAAATGTGTGGATGGCTCATCGATTCAATATCGGGGTTTACGCGGAGTGCCACGGTAGCTCTTTGGCCGCGCGCGATAGCGATCGCATCAATCCGCTCCAACTCCCCTACTGACTCTGCATTGATTGCCTTGAGACCTAGAGACACCGCTTTGGCCAAGTCTTCGGTCCGTTTTCCGACGCCTGTAAAGACTATCTGATTCGGAGTGAAACCAGCGTGCAAAGCCACATCGATCTCGCCTGAGGAATTCGCGTCTGCAGCTGAACCCAGAGAATGCAATAGACGCAGTATACCCAGAGTCGAGTTCGCCTTTAGTGCATAGTGGACCGCGTGAGGATGTTTCTTGAATGCCGCATCGAACACCGAGAACTGGCGGCGAACGACATGAGCCGCATAGACGTAGACTGGCGTGCCTTCTGTCTGAGCCACTCGCGCAAGCGGCACGGTCTGACACGCGAGACCATCCGGTGAATCATGAAATGCTGTGTCAGACACGTTCTCTACACTAAGTGGAAGGGCAATTAAAGCTTCATTGCTCGCTGACTAGCGTCAGGGCTTCGCTAACATTGTAGATCGGGGGAAACGCTCCACAAGCGATCGACCGATTCGGAACACATAGACCGCTAGGCAGGAACTAGAGCCGCTTTTCGCTACTCAGACTACTCCACTGTGAAGGACGTACTTGGTCAGGTGGTAGATTTGACCGGCACAAGTAACGGGGCTCCGGTTGTAGCATCGACTGTGGACTCTACAACCTCCCAAGCTTCCACGTTCTCAAGGACCATTGCCGCGAACGCGGTGTGCAGGGCATGACCGCCGCGGTCTACCACAAGGTGTCCAATTAACGGGTGCCCTATCAACGCAAGATCCCCGATCGCATCAAGGATCTTATGACGTACAAACTCGTCTTCAAAACGTAGTGAGCGATTCAACACACCAGATTCACTGAGCACAATCGCGTTGTCGAGCGACCCTCCGAGCGCTAGCCCTTGCCGCCGAAGCCTTTCAACTTCCTTCAGAAAGCCAAACGTCCGCGCGGGCGCGATCTGGTCGACGAAACTCTTCTCTGTTAACTGGATTTCCCGCGACTGGTTCGCGAGTAACGGATGGTCGAAGCTGATACTGTAGGTGATCTTAAAGTGATCGGACGGATATAGCGCAATTTGTTTATCACCCATCGACAAAGAGATCGGTCGGGTGACTTTCAAAAAGCGCCGCATTTTCGCCTGACGCCTGATCCCAGCCTCCTGGACCAGATAGACGAACGGTGCCGCGCTGCCATCCATGATCGGCACTTCTCGCTGGTTCAACTCGATAATGACGTTATCCACACCCATACTAATCAGTGCCGCGAGGAGGTGTTCGACCGTCTCTACCGATGCAGAATCCACTTCCAGTCCTGTCGCGTAACGGATGCCAGAAACATTTGCGACCATTGCAGGTATCTCATGGCCACCGAGATCAGCGCGACGGAACCGAATACCCGAGTCAGGCGACCCAGCTTTCAGAGAGAGAGAAACCTTGTGGCCAGAGTGAAGCCCGATCCCGGCACACGTGACGGAGCGACGTAGCGTTTGCTGATAGCGCATTTAATCGTTTCTTTGGCAACAACTATGCGCGGAATGAAAGCCTCANGNGGNCACAAGACGTGATAACCACNCAAACCTNCCCAAGCNTGAGACTNTATCACATTCACTGNATCTCGTGACCATTGAAAAGTCGCCTCAAATAGCTAGCTGTAAAGGACTTNGCTCCAGCAGCAACCTCCTCTGGAGTGCCCTCTGCAACGATCTGCCCGCCAGCCTCTCCTCCCTCGGGTCCGAGATCAATGATGTGATCGGCTGACTTAATGACATCGAGATTGTGCTCAATAACTACTACGGTGTTCCCCTGGTCAACGAGCTGGTTTAGTACGTCTAACAGCTTGCGTGTGTCCTCAAAATGAAGTCCCGTCGTCGGTTCGTCCAAAATGTATAGAGTGCGGCTCGTCCCACGGCGTGAGAGCTCCTTAGCCAGCTTGACCCGTTGCGCTTCACCGCCGCTCAGCGTTGTCGCCGACTGCCCGAGTTTGATGTAGCCAAGACCGACGGCGCGGAGGGTCTGCAGTTTTGTTGTAAGAGGTGGGAAGTTTTCGAGGAGCGGTGTTGCCTGATCGACGGTCAAGTCCAAGATTTCAGCAATCGATTTGCCTCGGTATTTAATTTCGAGCGTTTCGCGATTGTACCGTCTCCCTTTGCAATGCTCACACGTCACGTACACGTTTGGTAGAAAGTGCATTTCAATAGAAGTCACACCATCACCCTGGCATGCTTCGCACCGTCCACCTTTAACATTAAATGAGAAACGGCCAGGACGAAATCCACGCGCTCTCGCCTCGGGCAACATTGCAAACAGCTCTCTTATGAAGGTAAAGAGGCCGGTATAAGTTGCCGGATTCGAACGTGGCGTGCGACCGATCGGTAGCTGGTCTATTTGTATCACCTTATCCACTAGTTCGGCATTGTCGATGCCGTCGTGCGGACCAGGCTCGTCCGAGGCGCGATAGAGCACCTTGGCCAAGGCGCGATAAAGAATGTCGTTGACCAACGTCGATTTTCCGGAACCGCTCACGCCAGTGATCGCAGTGAACACACCTAGCGGGATGGTCACGTTGATCTTCTGTAAGTTATTACACCGTGCGCCACGGATTTTGAGCGTCCCACGTTGCCACACTCGGCGTGTATGAGGCACTGGGATCGCGCGTTCCCCTCGCAGGTAACTTCCAGTAAGTGACCCACTATCTCCATGAGTCAGCAGCTCTGATACTGGACCCTGGAAGATAACCCGACCACCGTGCTCCCCAGCCCCCGGGCCCAGGTCGATCACATAGTCAGCTGCCCTGATCGTTTCCTCGTCATGCTCGACTACAACGACCGTGTTCCCTAGGTCACGCAGTCGCGCCAACGTAGTCAACAAACGTCGATTATCACGTTGATGAAGACCAATGGACGGTTCGTCGAGCACATAAAGCACCCCGGTGAGATTTGCACCAATCTGCGTTGCCAACCGGATCCGTTGGCCCTCCCCACCTGACAGCGTCGCTGCCCTCCGCCCCAGCGTCAAATACCCAACTCCGACGTCATTCAAAAAGCGCAGGCGGTCACGGATCTCCTTCACAACGCGACCAGCAATTTTGACCTCTCGTTCGGTGAGCTCCATCGCCTCAAAACGTAGGAGCGCGTCACTAACTGGCAGTCGGACATACTCCGCAATCGTCGCGCCTTTAACGATCACAGCACAACTCTGCGGCCTCAATCGCTCTCCCGCGCACGAAGTGCACGGTCCGGAAGCGCGATACGGCTCTAGTATTTCCTTGTCGGCCCATCGACCCTCTAGGTAGCGCCGACGCATGTTCGGTACTACACCCTCAAAGCCCGACTTCGCTTGAGTCGTCTTACGGGACCTGGTCCGGCGTCCCGGACGACTGTTCTTACGGACCGAACTCTTTGCCCCAAACAGAACGACCTGGCGCAGCTTTCGCGACAGCTTACCGAACGGCACATCCAAAGGAATTTCATAACGACGATGTAGATCCTTGAGAGCTGCTTTGACAGACTTCTCATCGCCGTGCACCCATGGAGCAATCGCGCCGTCACTGAGCGTCTTCCTAGGATCGGGGATGATCCGAGACGGGTCAAAGTCATGGACGAGACCGAGCCCCTGGCAATCGGGGCAGGCACCTTGTGGCGAGTTGAAAGAAAATGCTCGCGGCGTCATCTCCGGCATGCTAATCCCACAGTGGGGACAAGCAAGCCGCCTGGAAAACAGTCGGTCGCCACCACTGTGAGTGTTAATGATGACGGTGTCGTCAGCAAGCTCGAGAGCGATTTCAATCGATTGACCCAGGCGGCGTACCACGTCAGGGTCAGACTTAACAACCAGACGGTCGACTACAACCTCGATCGTGTGATTCCGGTACCGGTCGATCTTAATCTGGTCTTCCAAAGAATACATTTCACCGTCAACACGAACCCGGACGAAGCCTTTCGCCGCCAAAGTGGCCAACTCTTTCTTGAACTCACCTTTCCGACCGCGAACGATCTGGGCGAGCACGTTCACCCGCTCACCAGATGGGTCGAGCATCACTAGGTCGATGATGCGCTCGACGGACTGTGAGGTGATCTCCCGTCCGCACTCTGCACAGTGTGGAACACCAATATTGGCGAAGAGCAATCTGAGGTAGTCGTAAATCTCCGTCACGGTACCAACTGTGGAACGGGGATTTGCACCGGTTGTCTTTTGTTCGATAGAAATTGAGGGAGACAGGCCCTCAATCAAATCAACATCCGGTTTCTCCATCTGCTCCAAAAACTGGCGCGCATAAGCCGATAAGGACTCCACGTAACGGCGCTGGCCCTCCGCATACACGGTATCGAACGCGAGGGAGGATTTACCCGAACCAGATAGACCGGTAATGACCACCAGCCGATTTCTCGGGATATCGACCTCGATGTTTTGGAGATTATGAACGCGCGCGCCGCGCACCTTGATGTGACTGTGTGTCATGCCGTACAGCAGAGGGGTTTTTACGATCCTAAACCCATCATGCTATCACGACCGTGATCAAAAAATCAGTGCTGGTCGGCTATCGACCTGCCCCTGGCGAGAGGCGGTAGGCCGTATCGTTTGATGCCACGACAACCTCACCGGCGGAACCAAACGCGACACCGACGAGGGCTTCCGCGGCAAGAGTGAGCTCCATGGACCCCTGGTCGGTAAGGGCGTAGAGGCCTGCAGCACCGGCCAAGGCTTCAACGACGTGAAGCTTACCGTCAGCGTCGAAGGCTAGGCCCTGTGGGCGACCAAAACCAGCGTGTACTACGTCGACTGTACCGCTGGCGTCGATGCAGTAAAGCGAATCTGATGTCGATAATGTCGGCGCAGTCACATACAACTTGCCGCCAGGCCCTACCGCTAGATGGAAAGCAGCGATGCTCGGTGGCAGTGATGCGAGGACGCTCGTCTGTCCAGAAGCCTCGACGCGAAAGATTTGACCAGATCGATCGCCAACAAAAAGGGTGCCTTCCTCATCAAATACGATCCCACTAGTAGACCCTAATTTGGAGACCACGACATCGACTTCCCCCTTCGGAGTGACCTTGTAGACCTTACCTTCGAACCGACTACTGACATACAAATCTCCCGACGGTGCGAAAGCCATCGACGTCGGATTGGGCACCTTCGAGGCGAACGGTTCTCGGCTCCCGTCGGATTTGATCCGGAAAATACCGATCGGCGCCTGCTCTCCCCTTATACCGCTATAAGTCACATAGAGGTTTCCAGCCAGGTCGAAGACGGGGCTATCCACCTGGTGTAGTCCTTCGGCTATGGGTGCGCCCACTTCGACGAATACCGCAGCTGGCTCCACCGTCCCAACCTGGACCGGCGCAGAACCCTCCTCAACACCGTCTGGGATGACCACATCTAGCTCTCGCGGCGACGCAAATACGACACGGCACGATCGGCCACCAATACGTACCTCTGGTAAAGGGTCGAGGTCGAACCCGTGTCCCTGGACGGTAATTCGGCCGCCGCCAACGGCCCAAGTCGGCCGCACGCCGGATACGTGAGGGGAAGGCGAAGCGCAAGACATAGTGACGTCAGAGAAAAGCACGTAGGTGGTGAACGAACGCGTTGTGTACCCCGTTACGATTCGTCGAGCTCAACATTCCAGTAGAGGTAATCCCGCCAGCTGTCTGGAGTCTCTCGTAACCCAACCTTTACACGAACCACGGGGGCTCGTTCAGGCCGTCGCGGCCTGCGAATCAAGCGCATACGTGCCTCAGCCGGTGTACGACCACCCTTCTTACGATTGCACGTGATACAGCACGTGACGATGTTTCCCCAGTCCTTCCGGCCGCCCTGGGCGACCGGCACGACATGGTCGAAGGTCAGGTCCGTCGTCGCCGAAGCATCCCCACAATACTGACAAGTGTGATCGTCACGCGCGTAAATGTTCGCCCGCGAGAACGGTACGGAATTGAACCGCTTCTTGATCCGGATATAGCGAAGCAACCGGATCACTGACGGCAGCTTAAAACTAATCGAGACCGACCGAATCTCTCGGTCGTACTCAGAAATGACCTCAACCTTGCCTTGGCACAAAAGCGTGATCGCCTTCTGCCAATGCACCACCTTGAGTGGCTCGTATGTGGCGTTCAAGAGCAGCGTCTGCTCCATAGCAATTTCATTCTGCCTTGTGACCTTGAACAGTGTCAAGACGCCACTTCAGCGTAAGATACTGTCAAGCCTACGCTTAGAAGGGTCCATCGGGTCAGCGCTCACACCGAGTGACTCACCCCTGAGGACGCTTCGAGCATTGTCAGTGCTGTCCGGATTTCTTGAACGACGTCATCCGTACACCGGCGCAGCGGAAACCGCGGGGCACCCCCTCCCACCCCAATCAGGTCCATGGCCGCCTTTAATCCCGGAACACCGAATCGTGAGGTCACCATCTCGGCCAGCGGGATTAGTTGCTGTTGAAGCACCAGGGCTTCGTTAGGGTGGTTCTCAACGACAAGCTGATGCAGTCGAGCACAGAGCGCCGGCTGCACGCAGGCCAGAGCGAGTATTCCACCCACCGCACCAACGCTCAGACTCGCATAGTAGGTCTGGGCCGACCCAACGACGACTTGAAATTCAGGTCCCGTGGCACTCACAAGCTGACTCACCTGCAACACATTGCCACTCGATTCCTTAATCCCCGGAATGTTTGGGTGTTCGGCCAGCCTTGCGACTGTCTCGGCCGACAGACTCACCCCAGTCACCTGCGGAATGTTATAGAGGAGAACCGGCACGAGGGACGCATCAGCGACGGCCAGGAAATGGTCGATCAGCGCCTCGGGTGTCATCAGTGACTTAAAGAATGCCGGGGTCCGAACGAGCACGGCGTCCACACCCAAGGCCCCGGCGCGCCGTGTCGCCGAGATTGTGGCTCGGGTAGATTCTCGCGCCGTGCCGGCCACAAGCGTTCGGTCGGCTGGCACCACCTCGCGCGTTTTGGCGATAAGGAGGTCCGCTTCGTCGTCATCAACGTGTGCTGCTTCGCCGTTAGTACCAAGGACGACGATCCCACATAGCTCAGAGCCTAACCAAAACCTCAGGTTGCGCACCAGAACATCGAGGTCGATCGCCTCATCGCGAAACGGTGTCGGAATCGGTGCGAGTACGCCTCGAAGTTTCATAACACCCTCAACAGAATGAACCATCGCCTAGGAGCCACAGGTCGAATGTAAAGACGGACGCATCCAGTGTCAACTGCTGATGAGCAGTGCCATCGGCCGTCATCCATATGCCGTTCAGTCGCCGCAACCGGATTACCGCCTCAACTCGATACATACGAAGGGATCGGTAGATCCCGCATCGTCTGGAGCCCAGCCGGTGCGGCCAATACCTTCGGAATTGAATTCACCACGATCGAGGCGGTGGCGATATCGCCGTGCACGCCCCCTGCCAGTTTCATCGCGAGTCGAGGAGACCCGGTGATGCGCACGGCATCATACGATTCTGGCGCCCCCAGATACGCCTCCATATGCAACTTGATCACCGCCTTGCCAGCGCGATATCCAACACCGTCCTGCACGAGGCCACACACCTCACCAGCCGCCACTGTGAGAAACCGACTCGCCACACGCTTAGTGGCAATCTTAGGCTTGATGCGATCAGCGATCCGGTCGAGCTTCCATCCTAAGGCGTCAGCAATCATCGAAACGGATTCCGCAAGGCCCACGTGACGAACGGTGCCCTCCTTCACCCTGTTCCGAAACTGCGCTCTCGTAAGTCCAGAGCCGATCTTTTTCTGAAACGGTAAGCGTCGAGTGCGCGCGTCCTGGATTCGGTCTACTTCTACCCGGTCAACGCGCTCGCACACACCGGTCAGCGTAATCGGCAAGGCGTCCATCGTGAAACCAGGGTTCACGCCGGTCCCAAGCACGGCGGCCTTCGCTTGTTTGGCGAGACGGTCAATTTTCCGTGCCCACCGCGCATTCGATGACACTGGGTAAGACAATTCCTCAGTAGTCGACACAATCGGCACCCGAGCACGGAGAATCGTTTCGATTTGCGCGGTCACCACACGGAGCGAGGAACTCGTGCACAGCACGACCACATCCGGCTTGCTACGCCGCAGCGCGGTTAGCGCATCCGACGAGACCTTCGTACCGAGTCGACGCTTCAACCCCGCGACGATACCGACGTCACGGCCCACCTTCTCAGGGTCAATGTCGACCGCGCCCACCACCTTGAATCCTCGCCGCGTCGCCACCTGGCGTGCCACCGCGGTCCCGATCGGTCCAAGACCAAAATGCATTACCCGAATTGCCATGTCCTTGCCTCCGTCTCCGCGGGCGCTTGTTTCTCTTACCGCCGCCGCATAACCAATCCACGATTATACTCGGGTCGTTGGCAGGCACTCGCGGGAACACGGCACCCTGCTGAACGGTGATACGATTTGTCTCCTAACGCTGGAACTACATGGCTCAAGCCGACGTTGGTGTGCTTCACTGCGGCAGCATGTTCAAAAGTTGGCGTGGCATGCACAGTCAACATTGACCCACGTTCGGTGCAACCGACCGGGCGTCTGCTGATCCGATGAGCATTACACCCGCATTTCGCGATGGCCTCCGGCGCGTGTTGTCCTCTCCCACGCTGATGTTTCTGCTCGCAGTCGTCTCATTCATGGCGGGGACG
>PBBF01000027.1 GCA_002717745.1 Acidobacteriota bacterium | reverse complement strand
AACCAATGGGACGTTATTCGGCGAACCCGTGTGTGGGATGGAGTTTCGATGACAGGACTAGAGTGACGCCGAAAGCATTGTGCAGTTGAAAAAAGGGGGCGACGATCGCCCCCTTTTTCGTGACGCGGGAAGGCACTCTTAACGCTTCTTTGCGCCCTTCTTCTTCGCCGCCTTCTTCTTCTTCTTAGCTTTCTTCTTCGCCATTGTCGCGTATCCCCCCCTTCATCCGGAGATTTCGACGTGCACAAAAAATTAAAGGGTGTCGAATTTACTGACACCCCCATACAGATTGTCTGAAGAATTAGCGCTTCTTCGCGCCCTTCTTCTTCTTCGCCGCCTTCTTCTTCTTAGCCTTCTTTTTCGCCATTGTTATCTCCTTAGGAGTCCATCTTCGACGATTAACAGCTAACGAGCCAACACAATAGGTAGGCTTAGTGAACTTCCCTCATACAACATATAGATTATTGATAAGAAAAATGGGGTGTCAAGGACAAAGTGCACAAAATGTCAAAAAAGTGTTGCCGAAGTACCTACAAAAGGTACGTCGGTCGATGGACTGCACGACTGTAAATTCGCAGTGATGAGCAACCTGTCCACTCTCTCTCCTACGTGATCTGCTCGATGTAAAAAACTCATCACGGGAAGCTCGTCCGTAATAATTGTTTGGCAGCATGTTTTTCCAACGCCAATAGTATTAATCGATCCAACAACTCGACATACGGCACTCCGCTCGCCTCCCACAGTTTAGGATACATGCTGATCGTTGTGAACCCTGGAATTGTATTCACTTCACTCACGAACAGTTCCTTTGTTTCGTCATCCAAAAGGAAATCCACCCTAGCCATGCCTGAACCATCGATGGCTTTGAACGCGGTTACAGCGAGGTGCTGCACCTTATTGGTTAGCTCGGCGTCAAGTGGAGCCGGGATCCGAATTACTGAGCCTTCGTCAACGTATTTTGCCTCGTAGTCGTAGAACTCTCGCGACGGAACCACCTCTCCCGGTATCGAAGCCTCGAGTTGGTTGTTACCGAGGACAGCGCATTCGATTTCCCGTGCGTTCGGCACGGCCTGCTCGATGACAATCTTTCGATCGAACCCCGCCGCATAGTCCATTGCGGCCTTCAGATTATTTGCGGATGTGACCTTGGAGATACCGACGCTTGAACCGAGATTGGCCGGTTTGACAAACACTGGAAAACTAAGTTCGGAAGCAATCGTTTCACAAATCACGTCCGGCGTACTGGTCCAGTCAGATTGCCGAATAATGCGGTAGTCGACTTGCGGTAAATTGTTCGCCGCGAAGAGCAGTTTCATCACGGCCTTGTCCATTCCCACCGCCGAGGCCAGGACTCCCGCCCCGACGTAGGGCACATTGACTATCTCCAACAGACCCTGCACTGTGCCGTCCTCGCCGTAGGGACCGTGTAAAACCGGGAAGATTACATCGAGCGCAAGGTCTTGCACCATCGCAGATGGCTCATTGATCGTTGGCTGAGCTAGAGAGCCGCCTTGGCGGTTTGAAACGGTTCCGGCCGCTCTGAAACGCGCATGTTCAATTAGCTCTGAAGCCTTAACGATTGTCGGTGGACGCTCGGGTTGGCTCCAGCGTCCGTCTTTACCAATGAGGATTGGAACTGGCTCGTAACGGCTAGGGTCTAGATGGTGAATGACAGCGGCCGCGGAGGCTAGCGAGACCTCATGCTCGCCGGAGCGCCCACCGAAGAGTACGCCGATCCGCATCCGTGTCACCGCTTTGTCACTTCAAACTAAAAACGGAACCGCCGATCCTGTTCAAAAACTCGCATAGTATACGCCTAATGGCCGGTGTCTTCGACTTTCAGGTCACCGAGCGTGATGGTGATGCCCGGTGCGGCGTGTTGTCGACGCCACACGGTGTCATACACACGCCCGCCTTCATGCCGGTAGCTACTCGTGGCACGGTCAAGGCCGTGACCCATCGTGACCTGCTCGGTATCGACGCCGAGATCATCTTAGCCAACACGTATCACCTACATTTACGCCCCGGTACTCAGCTCATTGAGCAGTTGGGCGGTCTGCACCGATTCATTGGTTGGGATCGACCGATCTTGACGGATAGCGGTGGCTATCAGGTGTTTAGTCTTGCTTCACGGCGAACCGTTGATGAGGAGGGAGTGCGCTTTAGATCGCACCTGGATGGTGAAGAACACTTACTCACGCCGGAAGGGGTAACCGATCTCCAGTGGGCACTCGGCTCAGATATCGCGATGGTTTTTGACGAGTGCGTTGCCTATCCTTGCGACGCATCTGACGTAGGTCACGCGATGGAGCGGACTCTCCGGTGGGCACAACGTGCTCGTCAGCGATTCAAGAGCCTACGTGAGAACAGTGCCGGTGCTAATCCCGGACAAGTACAATTTGGTATCGTGCAGGGAGGTGTTGACCACAAACTTCGAGTCATCAGTGCGCGGGAAACGGTCTCGCTCGGTTTCGACGCTTACGCTATAGGCGGCCTCAGTGTTGGTGAGCCCGTGCCAGTCATGTATGAGGTCGTGGCCGAAACGGCACCAAGTCTTCCGGAGGGGTGTCCACGCTATCTGATGGGAGCCGGCACCCCGGTTGACCTTGTTGAGGCCGTGTCGCGGGGCATCGACCTGTTTGACTGTGTTCTTCCGACACGAAACGCCAGAAACGGACAGCTATTCACGTCCGAAGGGCGTCTCAATATCAAACAGGCACGGTTCGTCGATGACCGGAGGCCTCCAGATGAGAAGTGTAATTGCTACACCTGCCAACGTCACTCAAGGGCTTATTTAAGACACCTCTATCTTGCCGGCGAGATGTCTGCGTCAACCCTTAACACGTTGCATAATCTCCACTTTTACCTTGACACAATGCGGCGGGTCAGGGAATGTATAAAGCTCGGTACGCTGGAAGCACTCAGACAGGAATTCCGCCTGCTCGACTCCCGACTATCCAAGGCCCACGCCCGAACGGACGCCGACTGAGAGGCTCGCGTCGACCAGGCAAAGCCAGCGAGGATTCCGCGCACGACGGGTGACAGATGATGAGGTATCCAACATTTACAGATACTCCGCTAGTTGTGGCGATGGGCGCTCCGTCTGAATCGGGCGGGAGCGTCTGGGTGCAGTTTGTGCCGTTCGCTATGATTTTAGCGATCTTTTATTTCGTGATCTTGTTGCCAATGAAACGGAGGCAGAAAAAGGTGCAGGACTTTCAGGCGGCACTCAAGGTGAACGATCGTATCGTCTCGACTAGCGGCTTGTATGGCGTTATCACGAAGCTGAACGACGAACGCTCGGTGCAGGTTCAAATTGCTGAGAAAGTCAGAGTCGACATCGCCCGGGCGGCTATTGGTGGTTACCAGGGGCAGGAGCCGGTAGTCAAGGATTCCGGGCAAAACTGAATGGAATAGAGTCGCTGTGCATGCGCCTCTGTAAAGTGAATGAACATGAATCTTCGCTGGAAAATTCTTTTGATAGTTGGGATCGTTGCTTTGGCAGGATGGTCTGTGTACCCACCAGGGGAAAAGGTGCGCCTCGGGCTCGACCTGAAGGGTGGCGTTCACATGGTTCTCCGCGTACAGACTGACGACGCGCTCCGCATTGAAACCGAGACGAGCCTGGAGCGAGTGCGCGAGGTCCTGGAAGTGCGAAGCGTCAGAGTTGGTACGATGATGTTGGAATCCCCGACGCGTTTTCGTGTCGAGGGGGTCTCTCCTACACAGGACGCCGAGTTTCGAGCGATCACCGACGAGCAATTACTGGTCGTCTTTCGCCGGGAGTCTAGCGCCGGCGGTCGGTACGCGTTCGACATGAGGCCTAATATGGCCGCGTCGTTACGTGAAGAGGCCGTTCAGCAAGCTCTGCAGACCATTGCGCGGCGCGTCAACGAACTCGGGGTCAATGAGCCGATCGTCGCGCCACACGGTGTTGGTGGAGACCAAATTCTGGTTCAGTTGCCCGGTGTCACTGACGTTGCGCGTGCTAAAGAGATTATCCGTTCCACGGCACTGCTCGAGCTAAAGCTTGTTGAACAAGGTCCAGCAATATCGCGAGAACTTTTACTGCAAGCCAACGGAGGGCGGTTGCCAGATGGGATGGAGGTGGTGCTGGGTACAGACGACACGCTTAGTCCTGGTGCGGCACCTCAGTCAGTTTTTTACCTTGTGCGTCGAATAGCTGCGATCACCGGGAGGGATTTGCGAACTGCGCGTTCAACGCTTGACGAGTACAATCAACCTGCAGTCAGTTTTTTGTTGAATGGTGATGGTGCCAGAAAATTCGGTGACATCACCAGCCAGAACATCGGTCGTCAGTTGGCGATCATTCTTGATGGTCGGGTGTATTCCGCGCCGCGTATCGAATCACGGATCACGGACGAGGGACGTATTACTGGTTACTTCAGTCAAGAAGAGGCTGCGGATCTTGGCCTTGTGCTTCGTTCGGGTGCGTTGCCTGCCTCTCTAACCTATCTAGAGGAACGTAGGGTCGGCCCGACGCTCGGTGCAGACTCTGTGCGAGCTGGAATTCTCGCGTCCCTGACTGGGCTGTTGCTCGTGGCATTTTTTATGCTCGTCTACTATAAGTTGGCCGGGATTAACGCAATCTTGTCAGTAGCGCTAAACCTATTGATATTGCTAGGAGTGATGGCATACCTGAACGCAACAATGACACTTCCTGGTATCGCTGGATTTATCTTAACAATTGGAATGGGTATTGATTCGAACGTACTCATCTTCGAGCGGATCAAGGAGGAATTAGCAACCGCGAAGAATGTTAGGCTCGCGGTGGCGGCCGGGTTTGACCGTGTGTTTCTGACCATTCTCGACACACACGTGGCATCGCTAATTGCTGCGGCATTCTTGTTTCAATTTGGCACAGGCCCAATCCGCGGGTTCGCGACCACGCTTTTCTTTGGACTGCTTTCCAACGTCTTCACCGCCGTGTTTGTCTCGCGGACGCTGTTTGAGACAATTCTTGCTCGTCGACGGGTGGCGAGACTCAGTATCTGACGTATGCCGATATTTAGGACCCCGAACATCAACTTTTTCCGTTGGCGCTGGCAGGCAATTGGGGTATCGACCTTTGTCATTCTCGCCGGCGTGGGCACGATTTGGTCTGGGGGTGGTCTACCACTCGGTATTGACTTCTCAGGTGGGACTGCTGTTGTTGTGCGCTTCGTCGAACGAACACCCGAAGAGGCAGTCCGGATGGCCATATCCGGTGTTGAAGGCGAGAAGGTCGTGCAGCAGTATGGTGATCCGGCCGAGAACGAGGTGCTCATCCGCCTCCCACAAATTGCTGAAGAAACGGGAGCCAGCTTGGAACAGGGTGCCAATGCCGTTGTTGAAGCGATTGAGTCGGCTGCGTTAGGAGAATTTGCGGTGCAGAGCACCGACATCGTGGGGCCTGTGATTGGTCGGGAACTACAGCAGAAAGGGATCTACGCCACGCTGGCAGCGTTGGCAGGCATACTGATTTACGTCGGCGTCCGGTTCCGGTTTAGCTTCGCCGTTGGCGCGATTACTGCTGTGTTCCACGACATCCTTGTCACCCTAACCTTTCTGACGTTCTTCGGCTATGAGTTGTCGCTGAATGTTGTCGCAGCTATCTTGACCATCACTGGTTATTCGGTTAACGACACGATCGTTATCTTCGACCGAGTGCGCGAGAACTTACGTTCGATGCGCCGAGACAAGCTTGAGCTAGTCGTCAATAGGAGCGTGAATCAGACTCTGGCCAGGACGATTATTACCTCGGCCACAACGTCGCTGGCTGTTTTAGCCCTGTTCCTCTTTGGTGGTGAAGTGCTACACGGCTTTGCTTTTACGATGCTGGTCGGCATCATTAGCGGTACTTACTCCACGGTGTTTATTGCAGCGACAACTGCTGTTTTCGTGAGCGAACGCCGTAATAACCAGCACATTTCTACCGAACCTGGGCTGACGGCCGGCCGGAAGAAACGGTCCCGGCGGCAGAAAATGAAAGTTCGGGCCTCGTGATCCGGTGAGTCGGTCCTCTGAGCATGCTCATTGCTGCCCTCCTTGGAGTTGTTCAGGGGCTCACGGAGTTCCTACCGGTTTCTAGTTCAGCTCATTTATTGTTGGTCAGAGAGCTTCTTGGGTGGAACAGCAGCCAATTTGGGCTCGCGTTCGATGTCGCTTGTCATCTCGGGACTCTTTTAGCAGTCGTGGTGTTCTTCTGGCACGACCTTACGGCTATGGCTCGGTCGTTGCCGTGTGTGCTCTCGACATCACCCGGAGACGCTGGTCGCCAAGTGCAAATGCTTGTACTTGGAACCCTACCCATTGCTGTCAGTGGCTTAGCGTTTGAAGATGTCGTTGAATCGTCACTCCGCACTCCTGGTGTGACCGTATTCACACTGTCACTCGGCGCCGTCGCGTTCTTTCTTGTTGAACGAATGCCGCGTGGAATCGGCGATAGACGAACGGTGACATGGTTGATGGCACTGGCGATGGGCGTGGCTCAGGCGATAGCATTGATCCCAGGCGTCTCACGGTCGGGTGCCACAATCGTAGTTGGTATGTCATTAGGCCTCTCTCGCTCGGCGGCTGCTCACTTTGCTTTTCTATTGGGGCTGCCTGCGATCATGGCAGCTGTTGGGCACACTGCGATCGCACTCGAACCTGGTGAGGTAACGGGCTCGGTGGTTGTCTGGTTTCTGACTGGTCTTGTAATGTCGGCTGTCGTGGGTTACGCGGTGATTGCTTGGTTCCTGCGATATATTGTCAAACATTCGCTTGATGTGTTCGCGGTCTATCGTCTAGTACTGGCCGGCGCGGTGCTGGCCTGGCTCTGGGGTGCGTGAGTTTTTCCACCATGGGCCTGGAAGATTCGGTCATCATTTGATGAGAACTGGTTGACTCAATGCAATGGTTCCGTCGGAGTTTGATCGCGGGTTTTTTCGTGACCGTACCGCTCATTGTGAGCGTTGTCTCGCTGGTTTGGATGTTCCAGTGGATTGATGGTCTTATGGGCCCATACCTGGTCCGCTGGTTGGGGCAGGAGGTGCCGGGTCTAGGTTTGCTCGCGACGATCGCAGGGATGCTTATCGTCGGCGCGGTCGCGACCAACGTCCTTGGCCGTCGGCTGGTGGAGCGCGCAGAGAAATACCTGATGCGGGTGCCGATTTTTAAGACGGTCTACGCGCCCGTAAAACAACTCATGTTGGCTTTTTCCCCTGACAATGAGTATGGATTCAAACGGGTGGTCATTGTCGAGGACCTGGAGCGCGGTTTCGTCCTCGGATTTCTAACCAAAGAGTTCGACTTTGATCGTGGTCTCGGAGCCGAACGTCTCATGGCGATTTATGTTCCGACCAACCACTTATACCTAGGAGACATTCGCATCTACCCGAGTCGGCTTGCCCGGTTTCCTAATATTACGGTTCAAGAAGGGATTAGGATTTTTCTGACCGGTGGGATGGCTGTTGCTGATCTTGTCCGTGCGGACACTGAGCAAGTGTCCGATGGTCAGGCGTCAGAGCACCTGTAATCGCTTACCAGCCTAATACGCGCCCGCGCGACCGGGTACGCCACTTTGAATGGATGGGCGAGGGAGGCTTGATGGCTCCTAACGTGGCGTTTTTTGTTTAAACTTGATTGACACATATGAGAGTGGATTGTTACATTGACGGGTTTCTTGGCGTGGTAACGATGTCGGTAAGAGATGTGACCGAGAGGAAATATCGATGGAACAACAGCTCTTTTTGATGTTCGGCTTCGGCGCCCCGTTGTGCGCAGCTATTTTTGCTTTCGTTCTTATTCGGCAAATCAATCAGCGTGATGCTGGTAATGAGCGGATGCGGAGTATAGCGGCTCTCATTCGGAGCGGAGCCATGGCCTTCTTACGTGTCGAGTACAGCGTACTGGCCGTGTTTGTCGGAGTAATGTTTATCGTTCTTGCGGTCTTCCTGCCCCGGAGCGGCATGACGACGGCCATCAGTTTCCTCGTTGGTGCTGTACTTTCAGCGAGCGCCGGTTGGGTGGGCATGCGAACTGCGACTAGTGCGGCCGTTCGAACGACTCACGCTGCAAAGACTAGTCTTGGAAGCGCGCTGAGAGTGGCGTTTTGTAGCGGTGCGGTGATGGGATTGACGGTTGTGGCACTTGGCACGCTAGGAATTGCGATCCTGTACTCAACATTTGGAGGACTAGAAGGCTCTGGAGCTGCGGCCATCGAGTCGCTTTTTGGCTTGTCGCTTGGGGCTTCGTCAATCGCGCTTTTCGCCCGCGTGGGCGGGGGCATTTACACCAAGGCAGCCGATGTGGGTGCTGACCTTTCCGGCAAAGTAGAGGCGGGTATCCCCGAGGACGACCCTCGCAATCCGGCGACTATCGCCGACGCGGTGGGCGACAACGTTGGCGACGTAGCGGGAATGGGTGCTGACCTATTCGAGTCCTACGTTGGAAGCATCATTTCCTCGATTGCCCTTGCGTGGGCGATGACGGCATCATCGGCCCAGGAGTTATGGGGCTTATCGGCTAGCGACTTCGGGATAGTACAAAATAGTCTGGTTTTGTTTCCGGTCGTACTTGCGGGTGCCGGTGTGCTGTGTTCGATTGTCGGTACGTTTGCCGTGCGAACTAACAATGAGAAGGCTATTCAGGGTGCCCTGAACCGCGGTCTATTCACAGCGTCAATTCTCGTACTCCTTGCCACCACGGGATTGGTTTCCATAATGGGCTTACCGCTCGCGATACTCTGGTGTGTCGTTGCGGGGCTGACCTCTGGCGTGGCGATCGGTAAGTTAACCGAGTACTACACCGCAAAAGATCTCGCGCCAGTGCAGAGGATTGCTCAGCAGTCGGAAACTGGTCCGGCCACTAATATCATCGCCGGCTTAGGCATCGGCATGATGTCGTGTGGGGGACCGACTCTGGTGATTTGTCTGGCGATCTTCCTGAGTTTCGGTTGGGCTGGGCTCTATGGGATCGCCATTGCGGCTGTCGGGATGCTATCAACGCTCGGTATCAGCTTAGGGGTTGATGCATACGGTCCAGTGGCGGACAACGCTGGAGGCATCGCTGAACTCAGCCGATGCGAACCGTTCGTACGAGAGCGTACCGACGCACTGGACGCAGTTGGTAACACAACAGCCGCCATCGGTAAGGGCTTCGCGATTGGGTCGGCGGCTTTAACCGCGTTGGCACTGTTTAGCACGTATCGAGCGACGGCTGATGCGGCGGTCGAGGCGGCCGGCGGCGCTACCTTGTTCGACCAACGTCTGCTCAGCCTTAATCTTGATAATCCGAACGTTCTGCTTGGAATGTTTATCGGTGGAATGCTGCCATTCATCTTCTCGGCGTTGACCATGAATGCAGTTGGACGCTCCGCCAATAAAATGATCGAAGAGGTCCGGCGACAGTTCAAAACGATTCCTGGTCTCCTAGAGGGTAAGGCCGAACCCGACTCAGCGCAATGCGTTGCGATTTCAACAAAGGCCGCTATTCGGGAGATGTTGATGCCGGGCTTACTGGCCGTTATCGCGCCCGTCGCTACGGGCTTTGCCCTTGGTGTTGCCGGGCTGGGTGGGCTCCTCGGTGGTTCGCTTGTAACCGGCGTCCTCATGGCGTTGATGATGGCCAATGCCGGTGGAGCCTGGGACAATGCGAAAAAGTATATCGAGGAGGGTCATTTAGGCGGTAAAGGATCCGAGCCGCACAAAGCAGCCGTCATTGGCGATACGGTTGGAGATCCCTTTAAGGACACAGCGGGGCCGAGTTTGAATATTCTCATCAAGCTGATGAGCATCGTGTCGGTCATCTTTGCCCCCCTGGTGGTCGGCTGGATGCAGTGAGTCGCTAAAGTCATGATTTAATGAGTCTTGAAGGATTTGACTGTTAGAGCGTTTCGTGATGTTGAGTCGCCAAATTGTTCGACTTTTTCAAATAACGCCTCTCCGGTCGGACTGATCGTTGATTCGGGATTATCCAGCTTGAGGCTTGTGGTGTTTATTTGTGGTGTTTAGTTGACACGGGTTTTTCGCTCTGCTTAGAATGGACGGTCTTGTGCTGCTCCGTTCGCGGATGTGGTGCGTAGGAGGTCGATATTGGCTGAGATATTCGGTGACATTACTAACCCCCAGATAAGGGTGGGCTCGCAGAAGTGGTACACCGTGCCGATATCGATTCTGCTGCATGTCCTTCTCGTTGGCGCGGTTGTGATCGTTCCGCTAATGGCGGCTGACATCCTGCCGACTCCACCAACGATGATGGCTTTTGTGGCTGCTCCACCACCACCGCCACCACCACCACCACCGCCGCCGCCACCAGCTTCGGTGGACAGACCGCCACCACCGGAAATCACCCCGGACGCCGCGCCGGTTCAAGCTCCTGAACAAATCACTGCTGAAACTGGTATCACGGTCAATACGGGAATTGTCGGTGGTGTTGAAGGCGGCGTCTCTGGCGGTATTGTAGGCGGCATTGTCGGTGGTCTAGACCTAGCGCCACCACCACCACCACCACCACCAGCTGAGCCGATCCGTGTGGGTGGCAACATTAGGCCGCCGGAGAAGACCCGCGACGTGTCTCCGATCTATCCAGCGATTGCGCAGTCGGCTCGCGTGCAAGGAATTGTGATTATCGAAGCGACTATCGGAGCGGACGGTCGCGTGACTGATGTCACAGTGTTGCGCTCAATTCCCCTACTTGATGCGGCCGCTCTGACAGCGGTGCGACAGTGGGAGTTTTCGCCGACGCTTCTGAATGGGATTCCCGTTCCAGTCATCATGACGGTGACGGTGAATTTCACGTTGCAGTAACGTGCTACGGTCGACGGATTTGAGAGACAAGAATTTTATGAAGATGTGGAAGTGGGGCCGTGCTAGCGCCCACTCGCCGGAGGTCGGAACAATTTATTTTTTAGACGGGAGGATGGGCGATGGAAGGTAGTGGAATGAATTTGGTGGAGATGTGGGGGCAGATGGGTTGGGTCGCGAAAGCGGTCGCGTACGTCCTCTTCTTCATGTCATTCTGGTCGGTCGGTGTGGCTGTTGAACGGATGTTTACCTTCAGGCAGGCTAAGAAGCAGTCGAAAGAGTATGCACCGCAGGTGGCCAAACACCTCAAGGCTGGTAGCTTGAAGGAAGCGATTGCTCTTTCAAAGAAAGAGGACTACAAGTACAGCCACTTGGCCAAAGTCGTCACGGCGGGAATTGCGGAGTATCAGTTCCAGCAGGACTCTGGTGGTGGACTGGGACGTGACGACATGCTGGATACTGTACGACGAGCGATTCAGCGTGCAACGGCCCTGACAGGCAACGACCTAAAGAAGGGTGTTTCGTCGTTGGCGACCATTGGTTCAACGGCGCCGTTTGTTGGCTTGCTTGGCACTGTTGTCGGTATTATCAACGCCTTTGTCGGCATTGCGTCGACTGGGTCTGGTGGTATCGGTGCGGTGTCTGCGGGTATCGCGGAAGCGCTTGTGGAGACCGCGCTCGGGCTCGTTGTGGCCATTCCGGCGGTTTGGTTCTATAACTATTTGACCGGCATAGTCGATTACTTCAACGTCGAGATGGACAACTCGGCATCTGAGTTGGTCGACTACTTCATCAAGAAGACGGCGTAATAGTCTGTCCGCTCACGCCTGCCATGGTGCCAAGACTGGTGCCATGGCGTGGCGGGGGGCGTGCGTGTTTGCGTAACAGACAAGGAGATTCTTTATGTCTATGGACCTGGGCGGCGCCAAAGGCGGGGTCAAGTCCGACATTAACGTCACACCAATGGTTGACGTGATGCTGGTGCTCCTGATCATTATGATGCTCATTGCCCCAATGTTGCAGCAAGGTGTCGATGTTCGGCTGCCACAGGCAGCGAACACAGTCGACAAACCTGAGACCGATAGCCAAACGGTACTGTCAATAACTGCCGACAGGCGGTTTTATGTCAATGCCATCCAGGTAGCTGAATCCGAGATGCTGAATCGCATCCAGGGCGCGCTTGAAGAGACGCGTGAACGGATTGTCTTGATTAAAGGCGACGAAGATGCGCCGTATGGCTCAATTATGACGGTCATGGATGAGCTGCGGCGGGTTGGTATTGAGGACGTCGGTCTTATCGTCGATCGCCGGCTGCGGGCAGGCATCGGAGGTGACCAGTAATGGCAAGAATGGAAGAGAAGCTTGGCGGTGGTAAGCACATGGATGCCATGATTGACATGAATGTCACGCCGATGATCGATGTGCTTCTCGTGCTGCTTATTATCTTCATGGCCGCGCTTCCGCTTACTCAGAAGGGTGTTGATATTAACCTTCCGGCTGAGACACGTTCAGCGAATCAAGCACAGCCTGATACCAGTCAGATTGTGCTTGAATACACCGCCGATCGTCGTGTGTCAGTGAATAAACAAGAGGTTGCGCTTCGCGAGGTAGCCTCTCGTCTGCGAACCATCTTTGAACAGCGGAAGGACAAGACGATGTTCATTGCTGGAGCAGCCACCTTGCGCTACGGTGAGATTATCGATGTTATCGACGCGGCGAAAGGTGCGGGTGTGGATAAGGTCGGCATCGTTACCGATGGTATGCGTCGGGCGGCTGGAGTAACGGGTGGCGGGGGAGACTAGGCTTAACCCTCAAGGTCGATTTGAACGGCGCGTGCACGGTGTGCACGCGCCGTTTTTTGTTTGAATATCATTTTCCCACAAGACCAGAATCCGTGAGTTCAGACTGAAATCTTCAGTAGATTAAATCCCCGTATAACCTGCGAAAAGAATTCAAGCTCAAGGGCAACCGACGACAAGTGCCCTAAAGGGTGTGAGTGTGTCCAGCAAATGGCAGTAATTACTGAAGTGCGACCCTCCCGAAAATCGATACCTCTAACCCCAGGTCGGTGGGACAAGAAGATTGGTTCTTAGTTCGAAAAATGGCCTCGTAGATGCAACTGAGGTCTAAGGCCAGGGAGTTTTCTCTAGTTCCGCTTGTGTATTTGCACTGATGACTGTTCGAACGGCTCTAACGTTCTTCCGTTCCCGGGGAGCGGTCTTTAGCCGATCCTAAGTGGCGTCTGGTGAACATAGATTGCAGTCTGTTAGTGTTGGTGGTAGCGGTTCAGAAAAAACGGCCGGTCTCCCCAAAAGGAAACCGGCCGTTTCGTGAGCGCGCGAACAAAGGTTGATTAACCGCCACTGGAGGCAGCAGCAGCAGCAACAGCTCGCTCCTGCTGCTCGAGACGGAGCTCTTCTGCCCGTGTACGAAGCTCGTCTGCCTCAGCGATCAAGGCATCCTGTGCCGACTTATTGGTCGTGGCGTTTGCCTGCATTCTGAGCAAAATGTTCTTGTAGGTCATTGCTTCGTGGTAGTCATCCTTCAACTCGAGTGCTTGATCCACGGCAACAATGCCTTCCGCAACGTATCCCGCTTGTTCTTCTTCATTTAATCGGAAGTCGCGAAACGCCTTTTCCCAGAAATATGTGGCGAGTGTGTAATACGCTTCTGGGTTGTCCGGCTCGATCCTCGCTCTATTTCTAAGTGCGGCGATCGTCTCCTCGAACATCTCTTGACGGTTGAAGAACGCAGCCAATTGTAAGTAGACCGAGGGATCGTTAGGTTGGAGACTGACGATCCGCCTAAGAATCGATTCGGCCTCTTCGGCCTGCCCTGCGTCTTCATACAGTCGTGCCAGTGCAAAGTGATTGGCGACCTCGTCAGGGTTTAACTCGATCATCCTGCGGATGATCGGCTCAGCTGCACCTGGATTGTTCAATTTATCCGGACCATAAGTGGCTACGAGGTATTCCANCGAAAGCCGCTGCATATCCGGGTTGTCGACAATCTNCTCAGAAGCCAGTNGGTAGTTCTCGACTGCTTTCTCCAGTAAGACGTCATTCTCTGGCTCGCCACGCCGACTCGGTCTATACATTTGGTCGTAGCTGTTTCCCANATAGAAATAGGCAACNCNGAGCTCNGGTGCAGNNTCNAACGCAGCNGCNNTCGNCTACCGTNAGCTCGTAAGCGTGCGCGGCNCGNTCGTACTCNGCCTGNGTGTACAGGCCATTCGCTTCCTTGAAATTCTTNCGAGCCATGAGCATGGAGTAGTAGTCACAGCCGGCNAGTGAAACGCTTAGCGCCGCCACGATGGCCAACCNCGGCATAATCCGTCGCATATTCATGATTTCCCCTTTTAACAGCACTTTGAGTCTCTCCACGCTGGAACGCGAAAGCTCATTGACCAAAACCGGTCAAAGGGGGGCGAGAAATCTCGGGCAAGACCCGAGAGAACGCCCCGAACCGAGCCAGTATAGTGAACCAAAAAACGACCCGTCAAGCATGTTGAGGGTTTCGGCTGGCTAGCCCTCACAGGCCCATAGGGTGTCCAGCTACTATGGTTGCGGGACGCTAACGTCCTTGACCGGTTCCAAGAACCGTCTCTATCATGGTGTCAGGATGGTTCTAAAGTAACGGATCACGTTGATAGTACACCTCTTGTCATGGTTCAGTTCGAAGATCTTATCGAGAAAGTTCGGCGGAACAGTCCGGATGCCAACATTGAGCTTCTGAGGCGGGCCTATGCGTTTTCGGCCACGGAGCACGAAGGCCAGGTTCGCCGTTCGGGTGAGCCTTACCTCGGCCACCCACTGGAAGTTGCCGACTTCTTGGCCGATATGCACCTTGACTCTGTGGCCATTGCGGCGGCGCTTCTCCATGACGTCGTCGAAGACACGTTAACTACTATCGAACGGATTGAGGAAGGCTTTGGACCAGAAGTAGCGCAGGTGGTAGCGGGCGTGACGAAGCTTGGCACAATACCATTTTCATCTTCGGAGGAACGTCAGGCTGAAAACTTCCGAAAGATGCTTCTAGCGATGGTTGACGACGTCCGTGTAATTTTTGTGAAACTGGGAGATCGACTCCACAATATGCGTACGCTAGGACATCTGCCCGAGGCCCATCGGATCCGCATCGCACAGGAAACGAAAGACATCTACGCACCGATTGCCAACCGGCTCGGGATGAGCAAAGTAAAAAATGAGCTCGAAGAGCTAGCGTTTCACCATTTGGAGCCTAGAGCCTACGAGGCACTGCGCACAAAGGTTGAAGATCGCCGGCGCGTGACCGAAGGGCAAATCGAAGAGCTCAGACAGACGATCGCGACTAAGCTCACCGATGCGAAGATTCCCATTGAGTACCTGGAGGGGCGGATTAAACGCCTCTTTAGCATCCATCAAAAGCTTAAACGACAACGAATCAACATAGACCAGGTATACGACTTGGCGGCGCTACGCTTGGTCACGCACACGGCAAAGGATTGTTATGCGGCGCTCGGAATCATTCACCATACTTGGTCCCCCGTACCGGGACGGATCAAGGATTTCATTGCGATGCCTAGACCTAACGGTTATCAGTCACTTCACACCTCGGTGGTGAGTGAACGAGGATTCGCATTTGAGGTGCAGATCCGAACGGCAGAGATGCACCGAGTGGCTGAGGAAGGGATCGCGGCGCACTGGAAGTATAAGGAAGGCCGGATTGGCGCTAATCGCGACGAGCAATACTTTCTCTGGCTCCGACAAATGCTCGAATGGAATCAGGAGGTCCGCGACCCTCAGGAGTTTATGCAGAGCCTGAAGGTAGATCTTTATCCAGAAGAGGTCTACTGCTTCACGCCCCGCGGCGAGGTGAAAGCATTACCCCGCGGAGCGACGATCATCGATTTTGCCTACACGGTTCATACCGATGTCGGGCACCAATGTATCGGGGGAAGGCTGAATGGGAAGATGGTGCCGCTACGTACCCAAATGAAGAACGGTGACATTGTTGAAATTGTGACCGCCAAGGGTCGTCGGCCGAGTCGGGACTGGCTGAGTTTTGTGGTGACCTCGCGGGCGAGAAACAAGATCCGTCATTTCATTAATGCCGAAGAGAAGACCCGCGCCACGGAAATCGGTCGGAAGCTTCTTGAACGAGAAGCTCGTCGGTGCAACATCCGAATCAGATCGAAGTTAACGGCTCAGTCGACGACCCGCCTGGCGGCGGAATACGGCTTTCCGAAAATTGAAGAGTTATACGCCAAGATCGGTTATGGGAAGGTTGCAGCGAGGCACGTTCTCGGAAAGCTCGTGCCCCAGTCTGACCTGTCGGAACAGGCGGCCAAGAACGAAGTCTCGGCCCCAACGGTGGGAAACGTTCAGCCAAGTCAAGAACGCATCACAGTGCGCGGATTCGACGATCTTTTGGTGTTCCGTGCGCGTTGTTGCAATCCAATTCGAGATGAATCGATCGTCGGCTACATCACACGTGGTAAGGGTGTCTCAGTCCACTCTGCGGACTGCCCGAACGTCCTCAATCTACTCTATGATCCCGAACGACGCATCGATGTAGCGTGGGATAGACATGATGATCTGACGCCTTACATCGTAAGCTTGGCGATTCAGATCGAAGATCGGCAGGGCATTCTAGCGGACATTAGTGCACGGATCGCAGACATTGATACCAACATCAAGAACATTGAGGCGACGACTAGTGACGATCAACGAGGTCGAATTAGCGTCACCGTTGAGGTCCGTGACGTCAAACACCTTCAACGCGTGCTTGGGTCACTCCGTGGTGTCACTGGTGTGTTAGACGTCGAACGGGCAGCACGCTGAGAATCAGAGTAGGGCGATCGCGTCGATCTCTATCCGAGCATCTTTTGGTAAGCGTGCGACTTGGAAGGCTGCACGAGCAGGTTCCGGTGTCTCGAAGTAGTTACCGTAAATTTCGTTGACTACAGCGAAGTCGTTTAGGTCGGCGAGAAAGATCGTCGTTCGGACGACGTGGTCGAACGACACGTTGGCGGCGGCAAGGATACTGGCGATGTTCTTCATGACCTGTTCGGTCTGTGCCTTGATATCGCCCTTCACCATTTCTCCGGTTGACGGGTCTAGTGGAATTTGGCCAGATACGAACAGAAGATCACCGGCTTTTACAGCCTGCGAGTAAGGTCCGATTGCTTGCGGTGCGTCCTGTGTCTGGATGGCTTGCCGCATGGGTGAGGGCTGTTTTATCTAGGCTGCCTTGGCGACCTTACCGGAGCGCAGGCAGCGGGTGCAAACCCGGATCCGTTTGACGCCTCCGTTGATCATCGCCCGAACCATCTGAATATTAGCCTCAAATCGCCTCAGGGTTACATTGTGGGCGTGGCTGACGTTACGGCCCGCCCTGGGGCCCTTACCGCAGATTTCACACCGTCGCGCCATTTCGGTTTCTCCTTAATGTCGTCGGGAACGCCCAGGCCACCTTCTCAATCCGATCCCATGATTCCAAACGAACCAGTAATTATAACATTCGAGAAGCGGCGAGCCAGCGGCTAGGGCACGATCAGACTTTTTGCTGTGTTTGGGGAGAGACCGGAATCCTCAGAACCAGGGGAGTTGCCGGGTGTTGTTGAACCTCGTTGATCCTGCGGTTTGGTATCGTCTGGATGCTGGGCGATATTGCGCAGAATGCCATCTAGGATGAGGTTAAGGTAAGCGGCACCTCCGCCACCCAACGCGGTTCCTGCGTCCCGACAGGCCCGTTCGGTACGTTGTAGGACGGTCACAAAATCCAGATCGAGCGAGGTCGTCCCATTCTTTCGTTGTACCTCGACGGCTGCGTTCAAGTCTTGTTCTAGGCGCTGAGCAGGTAATGACGATGCGCTATGTTCGTAAATGATGCCACGTCGTTCTGTTTCGAGTGTAGCGGCCAGCGCATGAACAGCATCAGCAATGTCAAGGTCCGTCAATCGCTGAAGCGCTGCTGGACGGTGACGCGCGATGACACCCTGAACGAACAGGAATAGTCGATACTGCCGTTCTGATAAGTCCTGGATTAACGGTATAAGAAAGCGTGCCTCACGCTCGTGCCGGCGCTGGACCACAGCCGGCGGGTGTTGTTGGGCGGTCGCCAGATAGGTGCAATCTGAGGGGCACGCTATTTCGTGCAAGCGCTTCGTACCGCAGCATGTGGGGCAAATCAACCCTGCCAACGCTGGGCAGCTCCGTCGTCCTTTCCGCCTTCCACACGAGATGCACCGGCTTTCTGACATTGCGCGCCCATAGGCAAGGAGCCCGCCCAGATTGGCACAATCGTCGTGACGGGTCAAACCCCCTTTGCCCTAGTGCACAGGATTTTGAGGTTACGGCCGATAAGGGCTTTGGAGCGGGGAAGGGCGGATACGAGCTAGAAGCCCTTCTGGACTGGTTTCTCCTGGGATGTTTGGGAGAGTTAGAGACCTAAAGTAGGGCATTCAGCAACCGAATCAAGCTTTCCGGCGTCTATATATGCGGTTGCTCTCGCCACTTAACTCTTGACGGTCTGATTGGAAGAAATCTAGTTATTACGAGGCACGTGGCAGCAATACAGGGCNACGCGATATGGAGGCCGGTCTGACGGAGGAGATCGTGAGGCTGCTTGGTGCTTCNGGACGGTGCGGCGGGTATTGGCAAGGAGANACAACTTAATGGTGACGACAGCATATCCTGTAGAAAGTGAGCGCTGTGCTGAGCTGAGACGCATTCTTGAAGAGCGGCGCCAGGACATGATGGTCGAGGTGCACGACCGTATGCGCGATGTACGCACTGAGAGCAACAGTGCTACGATGCTCGGCGTTCTCGACTCGGTGGAGACTTCTGAGGCGGATATTCAGGACGAAATAGAGTTCTCTCTGATTCAGATGAAAGCTGAGACGCTGACCAAAATCGAGGAAGCACTCCAGCGGTTGAAGATTGGTGCCTACGGCAATTGTTTTGAGTGTGGAGAAGAGATTTCCGAACAGCGATTACGGGCCCTACCTTTCGCGATACGGTGCACTGTCTGCGAAGAGGAACGAGAACAGGAAACGCGGAAAAGCACAGCCCAAGAACGTAGTGACCTGGAAGCGTTGTTCGTGGATTTCGCGAGTTAGGATAACGATACTGATTGCTGGGTTTCTTGGTGTCAGGTAAGCTGCGACCCAAAAGCGAACAGGAGTAGAAGAGATCGCGTATGAGCGATCAAGACGAACGTTACGATTCTGGAAGCGACACGAACGTTGAGCACCCAATCTCAATTCCGTCAGAGGTGCCTGTGTTGCCGCTCCGGGACACCGTCCTGTTTCCCAATTCGTTTATTCCACTGGCGGTGGCTCGCGAAAGCTCGGTGCGTCTTATCGAAGAGGCAATCGCTTCTGGTGCGCTGGTCGGCGTTTTCACGCAACGTGAAGCAGCGACCGAGGAGCCAGCGCAGGCCGACCTTTATCCGATCGGGACGATTACCCGTATTCACAAGATGTTGAAGCTGCCGGACGGCAGTCTCCGACTCATTGTACAGGGCCTTGAGCGGCTGCAAATCCTCCGTCTCAACACCGTGCACCCCTACTTACGTGCGGCGGTGGAGTCAGCGACTGAGGTGACGGTGGAAGAGGATCGTCTCGAAATTGATGCATTCCAGCGCAATATCAAGACAAATTTTCAGCAGGTCGTCTCACTGTCGCCACTATTGTCGGATGACCTGCAAGTGCTCACCTCGAACATCGAGGATCCAGGAACACTGGCCGATTTTATTGCCTCCAGCTTCACAACAATTCCTACCGCTGTGAGGCAGGAGGTGCTGGAAGCCTTAGACATCCGCACTCGAATGGACGTACTCAACCGGATTCTCATAAAAGAGCTCGAGGTGCTCGAGCTCGGGTCGAAGATTCAATCTCAGGTGCAGTCCGAGGTTGGTAAGAATCAGCGCGATTACTTCCTACGAGAGCAGATGAAAGCGATCCAAAAAGAGCTTGGTGAAGGCGACGAACAGGCTAAGGAGATCGAGGAGATCAGGGCCAAGCTTGAGAGCTCTGGGATACCGGAACCTGTATTGAAGGAGGCGCTACGAGAACTGGATCGCTTATCAAAAATGCCGGTGGCTGCTGCTGAGTACACCGTTGCTCGCACCTATTTGGACTGGATCGTTGCGCTGCCGTGGGCGGTTCGGACAGAGGAGGTCATCGATTTAGCGAGGACGAAGTCGATCCTAGATAGTGACCACTCCGATCTTGAGAAAGCAAAAGACCGGATTCTCGAGTACTTGGCGGTACGAAAGTTAAATCCTGAAATCAAGAGCCCGATATTATGTTTCGTTGGTCCCCCAGGGGTCGGCAAGACATCACTTGCGAAGTCGATCGCATCCGCACTCGATCGAAAGCTCGTTCGTATCTCGCTTGGTGGTATGCGCGATGAGGCCGAAATTAGAGGACACCGCCGTACTTATATTGGCGCTTTACCCGGCCAGATTATTCAGGGACTGCGGCGTGCCGAATCGAAAAACCCCGTTTTCGTGCTGGATGAAATCGACAAACTCGGCACAGATTTCAGGGGCGATCCGGCGTCAGCGCTACTTGAAGTACTCGATCCCGAGCAGAACAACACGTTTCGTGACCACTACCTCGATGTGCCGTTTGACTTATCTGAAATTCTCTTCATCACGACGGCCAACTTTCTCGATCCGGTGTCTCCAGCTTTACAGGACCGGATGGAGGTGCTTGAACTACCGGGTTACACGGATGAGGAGAAGCTCAAGATCGCGCTTGAGCATCTCTTGGATCGCCAAATTGAAAACCATGGTCTGACACCAGAGCAAATTAGCTTTGAAGAGGCAGCGATTCAGACAGTGATTCGTAGCCATACACGCGAAGCTGGGGTGCGAAACCTTGAGCGCCAGATCGGCTCACTTTGCCGGAAAGTTGCACGGCGAAGGGCAGAAGGTTTGGAGGCTCCGGTTGTTGTGACTTCGGACACAGTTTTGGAGATGCTTGGGGCACCGAGGTTCCACGATGAAGAGGTCGTTGAACGAACCAAAGAACCCGGCGTGGCGGTAGGTCTCGCCTGGACGCCAGTGGGTGGCGAGGTGTTGTTTGTTGAGGCCACATTAATGGCTGGTGGTGGCACATTGACCCTTACAGGACACCTCGGTGACGTGATGAAGGAATCGGCTCAAACCGCGCTTTCGTGGTTCAGGGCCCATGCCGAGGACTACGGTGTCAACATGGCCTTCTATCAGGATGCTGAGCTTCACGTGCATGTACCCTCAGGTGCGATACCTAAGGACGGACCGTCCGCTGGTGTGACAATGGCTACCGCCCTCGCGTCGCGGTTGACGAACCGGGTCGTCCGTGAGGACCTGGCAATGACGGGTGAGATCACTCTGTCGGGTCGCGTATTACCGGTGGGTGGGATCAAAGAGAAGGTGCTCGCTGCACGCCGTCTCGGGATTCCGCACGTGGTTGTGCCCCACCTTAATCAGAAGAACATTGATGAGGATTTGAGCGAGGATCTTCGTCGTGAAATGACTATCCACTACGTTTCGTCGGTTGATGAAGTCCTCGAATTGGCGTTGGAGCCCTCGAAAGTTCGTGTGGGCGGTCAGTCCTCGAAATCGCCAATTCCACACATTGCTAGTTAGCTAAGGCATTCGCTGTCCGTGCAGGTCGTCGGTTTCTCAGGTAGTGAAGGCGACTTTGGTTGTCGCTCCCGCCTTCCCCTCCTCAAACTACCCCGATACTCGCAATTTGGATACTCTGATGTCCGAGAGGAGACCGTCGCGTTAACTGGAAAGGATTACGCCTGATTCCTTAGGGCACGCAGCACGTCACTTAGATCCTTGGGAAGTTGGGCACGAAACTCGACGCGACTCCCGTCTCGCGGATGTGCGAAGGCCAGCCTGCTAGCGTGAAGAAAGGGTCTGGAGAGACTCGCTACGGTACGATGTTTTGACGCAAGTCGACGTCGGGTACCACCGTAGACAGAGTCGCCAACGACAGGATGACCGATGGCCGCTAGATGAACCCGGATTTGGTGGGTACGACCGGTAAAAATCATGACCCCCGTGAGGGTCAGGCCATCGAGTGACTCAGCTCTCACGATTTCAGTTATTGCTGCTCGGGCCCGGGTCGCGTGTGTAGACATTCGTTGTCGCACAGCCCGGTTTCGACCGATGGGGAGATCAATTCTTCGTCCTGCTTGAATACGTCCCCAGACGAGTGCTACATACTCCTTCTTGACTTCACGCTGGCGGAATTGACGCCCCAGCTCACGATGGGCTTGGTCGTGTTTTGCAGCAACGAGTAGGCCCGAGGTCCCCTTGTCAAGTCGATGCACGATACCAGGGCGGAGTTCACCGCCGACGCCGCTCAGGCCGCGCGCGTGATAGAGCAGGGCATTGACTAGGGTGCCACTTGTATGGCCAGCTGCTGGATGCACGACCATTCCAGAGCGTTTATTGATTACGATAATGTCGGCGTCTTCGTGAACGATATCTAGTGGTAAATTCTCGGGATTTGGGGTCGGCGAGATTGGCAACGGCACATCGATCGCGATGTGAGCCCCAGCACGTGCGACGACACTGGCTTTGACCGGTGCCCCATTAACGTGCACCCGGCTTGCTTTAATCAGACGTTGGATAAATGAGCGTGAGTGGTTAGGAAGTAACGTTACCAGAAGTTGGTCGATACGCGTTCCACCGTACTTTTCTGGGGTGATTATTTCGATATGCTCGCCCGGTTCATTCTGACCGGAAGACTCAGGCATGGGACTTACGTTGGTCGGTAAAGGAGAATCTGGCGAGATAGACCAGCATAACAATACTGAGCGGAACGATTAGAGCCGAGACGAACTGAGAGGTCGAAATGGCGTCGAAAACCATTCCTCTAGGGTCGCCTCGGTAGAATTCGGTAACGAAGCGTGAGACCCCGTACAGTAGAACGTAAAGCCAGAACGTACGGCCAGAAAAACCTCGACCGCGCCGCTCCATACCCAACAGCACCAGCAAGATACCTAATTCTGCGAACGACTCATACAACTGTGTCGGATGGAGGTGGACGTCAAGCGGCGTGCCTACATTGGCTGCTGCGAACGTATTCGTGAAGACGATGCCCCACGGCATGTCGGTCGGTTTGCCGTAGCAGCAACCGGCCATTAAACAACCGAGGCGACCGATGGCATGTCCCAGTGCAATACCAGGAGCGAAGGCGTCACATGCCGTCCAGACCGGCATCCGGTGGCGGCGTAGATACCACCAGGCTACCGGTACGGCGAGAAGTAACCCACCGTAGAAGACCCCACCCGCTCGCGCGAGCGACCACAATCGTTCGGTACTTTGGGAGAAATACTCAAAATCCACGATGAACAACATCAGTTTGGCACCAACCAACGCCGATACGATGATTAGGATTCCTAAATCCATCACCTTATTTGCATCAAATCCCTGTCTTGCCGAGCGGAATAATGCGAGTTTTAGACCCACTAGGTAGGCCGCTGCAAGCAGCACACCATAGCTGTAGATCGTGACTGGACCGAAACTAAGCAGTGTTGGATACATCGTGATGTTCCGCGCGAACGGTATCGATAAGTAGACAGATTGCACCGATCGTTATCGTTGAATCTGCGATATTGAATGCCCAAAAATGGTATGTGCCCCAGTACACATCGATGAAATCAACGACATGCCCGATCATGAGGCGATCGGCCATGTTTCCCAAAGCACCGCCGAAAATCAATGCCAAGCCTATTCTCGCGGCAGCACCATGGGAGGAGGATCGCACGGCATAGACCCCGAGTATAACCAACGCCAGCAAGGCGACTCCTGTCATGACTATAGGCTTAAAGGGAAAGTCCGCTGCATTGAGGATGCCGAATACTGCTCCCGTATTCTGAACGTGGGTGAGATTCACTAAGCCCGGAATCAGACTGATACTGTCGTGGAGCGGTATGAGTTGTCGGACGAATGCTTTACAGAGCTGGTCTGCGCCAACAATACTTCCCGCCACAATGAAGGTCGACCACCGCACGTGGTCTGGCCACGACTTGCCCATCGATGATGCGGTCGCGTGGAACATCATCGCGGTGTTAGGTAGCGGGGACTTCTGGGACGCCCAACATTTCGACGCACCGACCACACAAGCCTTGATGGGTCGGTTGGTCAGATAGTGACGGCACGTAACGCCAGCAACGGCCGCATTTGAGTCCAGCAGCACGGCCGACTTCAATCGCAATCGTCTCACCCGTCACCGAACCGTCATCCATGGACGGCATCTGCTCGGACTCAACCTCTGCTTGTGCGATTAAAAGGGTCGGAAGCTCGTCTCGATACCGTTCCAGCAGGGCGAGTGTATCACCGCTTGCCCGAAGTTGAACACGTGCTTCAAGGGATGTACCGACCGTCTTATTCTTGCGCAGGACCTCTATTTTGGCATTTACGGCCTCGCGAATTCTAATCAACCGTTCCCACCGTTCGACTAACTCAGAATCGATGAGTTCGTCGAGCCCAGACGGGAAATCAGCAAGATGGACGGAAACCTCTCTAGAACCCGGTAGTACCTTCCAGAGTTCATCTGCCGTCACGGGTAGTATCGGAGCAATGAGCCGCGTCAGACCATCGGCTATCCGAAAGATCGCAGTCTGCGTAGACCGGCGGGCTGGATGTGCCGGTGCGAACGTGTACAACCTGTCCTTCACGACATCGATGTAGAGGGCACTCAACTCAACTGTGACAAATCGGTTAAGTGTCTGAAAAATCTGCTGAAAATCGTAACTATCGTAAGCTGCGACGACCCGCGTTGCGTTGTCGGCGTAACGCGCGAGCACGAATCTATCAAGCTCCTCTAATTGGTCGGGTGGCACAGCATCTTCAGTCGGCTCAAAGTCATGAAGGTTGGCGACCAGAATACGTAACGTGTTTCGAATTTTTCGGTAAGCCTCGATGACTCGTGCCAAGATCTCTTTGCCGATTCTAACGTCTTCTCGGTAGTCGACCATTGCGACCCACAGCCGTAGGATCTCCGCACCACTTGCTTCGATGACGGTCTGTGGAGCGATGTCGTTGCCTAGAGACTTCGACATCTTTCGGCCTGATTCATCGACAACGAATCCGTGTGTGATGACCTGACGGTAAGGCGCCTTTCCTCGTGTGCCTAGTCCAACTAGGAGTGAACTGTGGAACCAGCCACGATATTGGTCGCTTCCTTCAAGGTAGATTTCGGCTGGCCATCCCAGCTGGCGGTCCTCTAGGACCGCCTCGTGGCTGGAGCCAGAATCGAACCAGACATCCAAGATGTCCTCTTCACGTTTGAATTCACTGCTACCACATGTTTCACACGTTTGCTTTGAGGGCACGAATTCCGATAGGTCTCGTTCATACCAGGCATCTGCTCCATAGATTTCAAACACCTTGGCCGCGTGATCGATCAGGGCTGTCGTTAGTAATGCGTCACCACACTTCGTGCAGTACAGCGCAGGAATCGGCACGCCCCACGACCTCTGGCGGGAAATACACCAGTCGGGACGATATTCCAGCATGTTGTGGATGCGTTCTTGACCCCACGGGGGGAACCACTGAACCTCTTGAATAGCGTTCAGTGCACCTCGTCGCAGCCCCGCCGCTTCCATTGCAATGAACCACTGCCAGGTTGCGAGGAAAATGACGGGGTGCCGACAGCGCCAGCAATGAGGATAAGCATGATCCAACTGAGCCCTATGCCATAGTCGTCCAGCATCGGCTAAAGCCTCTTCGATTTTCGGATTCGCGTCGAAGACACGCATGCCAGAGAAGGTTTCAACTGTGTCGTCAAATTGTCCATTGGGGCCCACCGGGGCGTACGTCTCCAGGCCGTACTTCACACCTGTGTTGAAGTCGTCAGCACCGTGACCAGGTGCCGTGTGTACGACCCCGGTACCCTGCTCAAGCGTTACATAATTTCCCAGAACGCCCACCGATACCCGATCGTAGAGTGGATGCTTGAAGCGTAAGCCCTCGAGCTCAGCACCCTTAACGACAGCGAGTCGATCGCCTAGCTGGCGCCCTAGTTCAGTTTCGATACGTTCCGCGATTGCATCAGCGACGACGACAGTAGTGGGGGAGCCGCTGGCATCCGTAGAATAGAACCCATAGTCGAGATCAGGATGAAATGCGATCGCTAGGTTGGACGGAATGGTCCATGGCGTTGTGGTCCAGATGAGGGCAGAAACGGGCTGTCCCTCCAGGACTCTTTGCTTGGCGGCAAGTGCCTCGATGGACTCCTGTACCATCTTGAACTCTACGTAGATCGACGGTGAGTTATGAGATGCGTAATCGACCTCCGCTTCTGCCAGCGCGGTTTGGCAATGGATGCACCAGTGCACTGGTTTCTTACCTCGATACACCATACCTTGCTCAACGAATTTACCCAGCGCACGGACGATTGCGGCTTGGTAGCGAAAAGACATGGTCAGGTAAGGCTCCGACCAAGTTCCGAGTACGCCCAGCCGTTGGAAATCTTCGCGCTGCACGCCGACGTAGGTCTCAGCGTAGGCCCTGTATGCCCGGCGGAGAGCGGCTTTACTTAGGTCGCGCTTTTTTGAGCCAAGTTCACGGTCTACCTTGAGCTCAATCGGGAGTCCGTGACAATCCCAGCCAGGCACGTATGGACTGTCGAACCCGGACATTGTTTTGGCCCGTACGACGAAATCCTTCAGGATCTTATTGAGTGCTGTACCGATGTGAATGCGCCCGTTAGCGTAAGGCGGGCCGTCGTGCAGAACGCATTTAGGTGCTCCAGCACGGTGGGCACGAATTTGTTCGTAGAGTCCAATCTCTTCCCAGCGTGCAATCGCTTCGGGCTCAGCCTTCTGCAGGCTCGCCTTCATAGGGAACTCGGTGCGTGGGAGGTTGAGGGTGGATTTCCAGTCGGCCATGAAACGCTGTCAGTTGCTAGGTTCGTGCCAGGCTACCGCAGGGGCGCCTGGCTGCCCCGTGGCTTGCCTGAGCATTGTAGTGCAATTTTATGAGACAACACTGAGACGAACCCGGGCCTCTGGCGAATTAATATAACGCCGATGTGGTCTGCCTTTCGTGATGAGGTGGTTGTTCCGTTCATCCGTGCGACAATGTTTGACAACGGACATACTGTATTCTGGCTTCGTCGGCTCAAACGATACGGATTTTAAAGGTAGCAACTTTCCACGATGTTGAGTCAACCC
This sequence comes from Acidobacteriota bacterium, assembly GCA_002717745.1. Lineage (GTDB taxonomy): Bacteria > Acidobacteriota > Vicinamibacteria > Vicinamibacterales > UBA823 > UBA11600. The sequence continues at coordinate 21,876 of PBBF01000027.1, read as the reverse complement.
TTCTGGTTTCGCGATCTCCATACGCTGGACGAACTGAAGCGTGTGGTCGAACTTGAGACGATCGTCTGGGAGTACACGGATCTTCAGGATGTAGTTCCAGTGCCGATTCTGGCGATCAACGTGAAACGTGGTGGGATCTTGATAGGCGCATTCGATGAGTCCAAGGCGATGGTGGGATTCGTATACTCACTGCCGGGCTTGAAGTCTGGTCGCCTGATTCAATGGTCACACATGCTCGGTGTGTTAGAGGCCCACCGCAATGCCGGCCTCGGTCGGTTGCTTAAGTTGGAGCAGCGGAAGCGAGCGCTCGAGATGGATATTAAGGTGATCGAATGGACTTTCGATCCGATGCAGTCGATGAACGCGCACTTCAATCTAACGAAGCTTGGTGCTGTGATACTCGAGTACGAAGAAAATATTTATGGGGAGTCAAGTAGCTCGCTCCACCGCGGAACCCCGACAGACCGTTTCGTAGCAGTTTGGAATTTAGAATCACCCCGGGTCGTTACCCGCATCGCTGGGGCTACTGATGACATGCCCCATCTCAACGAGCTACCGTTGATTAACGAAACCAACGTTGAGGATGCTTGGCTTACTTTCAAGTCTTGGGATTCTAAACTTACACACCCCCGTCTTCGGGTTGAGATTCCGATTGATTTTGGGGAGATGCAGCACTCGTCATCTGACAGGGCTCGCGATTGGCGGACTGCCAGCCGTGACATGTTCACTACTTATATGGCTCGTGGTTATCAGGTAGTTGAATTCGTCTTCGACCGCGCGGCTGGGCGCTGTTGGTACTTCTTAGAACGGTAATGGTTCGAAGGGGCTCGATTATTATCCGGGCGGCCAGGCGAGAGGGCGTCCGCCAAGTAGGTGCAGGTGGATGTGAAAGACGGTTTGCCCCGCCCCACGGTTGCAATTAAAGACGGTACGATACCCACTGTTCGCAATACCTCGTTCCTTGGCGATGGCTGCGGAGCGCCAGATCATCTCACCGACGAGTGCTTTGTCACTGGGAGCAAGGTCATTAATAGTTGCCACGTGCCGGCGCGGCACGATTAGTATGTGGGTCGGCGCCCGTGGGCTAATATCCTCAAAAGCCACAAGTGTCTCATCCTCGTGCACAATTGTGGCCGGCACTTCGCCTCTGATAATTCGGCAAAACAGGCATTCGCTCATCGGTTGGTCCGGTACGTTGCCACGCCAACGCGGGGCAACCCTTGAATGTCGTGGATGACTTGTGTATCGGTTAGATGAGCCGCGTTGACAACCTGCCTAAACACCGCTTCCTGATCGCACCCGAACTCCACCACAAGTGACCCGTTGTTAACGAGTTTGACACTAGCTTCCGCGATAAGCGCACGCAGTGTCCTAGTGCCGCTGGTTCCGCCGTTCAACGCGACGTGCGGTTCATGGTCTCGCACCTCCGGTGCCAGGTGCTGCATCGCCTGGGTCGTTACGTAGGGTGGATTTGACACGATTAAGTCAATGGGTCCGGAAAGACCAGCCAACTGCGGACCGTGCCGCCACTCGATCCGCTCCGAGACGCCGTGACGTTTGGCATTAGCCTGAGCAACGGCCAGTGCCGGGTGAGAGATGTCCGTTGCGACGATCGTCATATTAGGAAATTCAATGGCAAGCACGACGGCGATACAGCCCGACCCGGTACCCACGTCGACGAGCACACCGTCTATTGATCGATCAGGCCTAAGGTGTAGGACGGTTTCGACAAGGAGCTCTGTTTCAGGCCTGGGAATTAAAGTATCGGGTGTTATAGCGAATTCCAATCCCCAGAACTCGCGCCGACCTGTTAGATAGGCCACTGGTTCTCGCCGAGCGCGCCGCGCAATCAGAGCAATGTACTCTTTGTCGAATGACCGAGTGACTTTCCGGTTGCGTTCGGTGAAATAGGTCGCACGGTCCCAACCGAGAAGGTGACGTGCGAGGACCTCAGCATCGAGGCCGGCTTCTTCCGGACGGATCCCCGATTCGATCAGTCTTGTGCAAGCGGCATTCACCAACGAGAGGATACTCACGTTTTGGGGGAGACCTCTTGGACTTGTTTAAGCTTTTCGGATTGGAAATGGGTCACAACCTGTTCGATCAAATCTGTTAAATCACCGTTCAATACTTCAGTAAGCTGGTGCGTCGTGAAGTTAATGCGGTGATCCGTGATCCGGTTTTGCGGGAAGTTGTATGTCCGGATTTTTTCCGAGCGCTCGCCAGTGCCGACTTGACTGCGTCGGTCTTGGGCAATGGCATCTTGTTGTTTTTGAAGCTCGAGCTCGTAGAGTCGAGAGCGGAGAACCTTCATTGCCTTTGCCTTGTTCTTGATCTGTGATTTTTCGTCCTGCTGCGATACCACGATCCCCGTCGGCAGGTGGGTTATCCGGACGGCTGAATAGGTTGTGTTGACACTTTGTCCACCCGGGCCGCTTGAACAGAACGTGTCGATACGAAGTTCCTTCGGGTCGATGTGAATATCGACATCTTCAGCTTCAGGAAGTACGGCGACTGTCGCCGTTGACGTATGAATTCGGCCGCTTGCTTCAGTTGTTGGCACACGCTGAACCCGGTGCACGCCACTTTCGTGCTTTAATCGACTGTAAACGCGTCGTCCCTCAATAATCGCGATGACTTCTTTAATGCCGCCTATGCCTGTCTCACTAATGGAAAGCATGTCGATCCGCCATCCTTGGCGCTCGGCAAACCGACTGTACATCCGGAAGAGTTCAGCGCCGAAGATGCCGGCCTCGTTTCCGCCTGTTCCTGCCCGAATTTCCAGAATCACGTTTTTTTCGTCGTTGGGATCCTTGGGAACGAGGAGCAATTTGATGTCGGCAAGCAAGGTTTCATCGCGTTCGCGCAGGACGCGAAGCTCCTGATCTGCGAGGTCATGCATCTCGCCGTCAGTCGTGTCTAGGAGTTCTCGAGCCTGCTCAATTTCGGCCAGGATACCTTTGTAGTCGCGGAACTTTTCGACTAACGGCTGAATCTCAGCGAGTGCTTTGGCGTGTTTACGGTACTGCGCGGAATCAGACTCAGCGCTCAAATTGCTGATGCTCTGCATCAGTTCGTCGTACCGTGCTTCAATTGCACTCAATTTTTCGAACATAGCCGGACCCAGTGTCAGCCGGGAAGTTCTCCACCCGATACAGGAGGAAGGAAGGCCACCTCATCGCCATCATCGAGTACCGTTTCCATTTTTGCGTATTCAGCATTCACAGCCGTTGATATCGACCCTGAGTAGGTGCTGATGTCAGGAAACTCCTCCACCAGATCGTCCCATATCCTTTGCGCAGTCGTGCCAGTTGGTACGTCGCGGTCTAGCTCAGCCGCGCCGACAATGTCGCGGAGACGGGCGAAAACACGAATGTTCACACGCATGCCAGTCGGAACGCTTCCTCGCGTGCTGCTGCGTCATCAGGATCGGTTGTGGCACCCTCGATCCAAACGTCACCGTCTTTGAAGAACTCTCGTTTCCAAATCGGTGCGATCTGTTTCACCCGTTCGATCGCGTATCGACTGGCTGCGAATGCATCGGCGCGATGTGGCGACGCCACGACGATCGCCACGCTAACTTCGCCGATGGTCAGGACTCCGATGCGATGGTGTAGCGCGAGTCGAGCGGTTGGCCATCGTTCGACAATTTCGTTGTCGATGCGTTCGAAAGCGCGTAGCGCTAACGGTTCGTAGGCCTCGTATTTCAACTTGACGACGCGGCGTCCAAGATTGTACTCGCGCACTAGTCCGAGAAATGAGGCCACCGCACCAGTGCCCTCCGAACCGTCGCTTATTGGAGCATCATGGACACACCTGATCAGGGCATCGAGATTTAATCGCTCCGTTGTCACCGCGAGTCGAGCAAGACCCATCATGGGAAGTATAGCAGTCGGGAAACCAAGGCCCCTTGTCCTTGATTTCGACCGCATCTCCTAGCGATGAACCCACACGAGTCTTACTGCTAACGCTCCCAAAAGTGGCCGAGAGGTCCGTGACCGCTTCCCAACGGTAGCCCATGGCGAATCGCCTGCGCGACGTAGTGTTTAGCACCAGAGATGGCGTCTGGCGTCGGGAGTCCCAGTGCCAAGTTAGCTGCCACGGCTGCGGCAAATGTACATCCTGTGCCGTGTGTGTGACGGGAGCGCAGGCGTGGGCCACGCAACTCTAGGTACTCGTGACCGTCGTAGACAAGGTCGACCGCATCAGCTGTTGGGATATGTCCACCCTTGATCACGACCGTTCCCGGTCCAAGATCGTAGATACGCCGGGCCGCTTCTCTGGCCGAACCAAGCGAGTCGATCTCAATTTTGGCCAGCACTTCCGCTTCCATGGCGTTTGGGGTTACAACAGTAGCGTGAGGTAAGAGCATTCTGCGAACAGCGTCAATAGCTTCTTCGGCCAACAAGCGTGCACCGCTCTTAGCAACCATCACGGGGTCCACAACGATGTGGGGTGTAGGCAGCGATGGTAATAGTGTCGCAACCCTTTCCACGATTTCTGGTGTTGCCAACATGCCAGTCTTGACAGCATCCACGCCAATGTCGTCAACGATGGCATTCACTTGCGCGACAATCAATTTTACTGAAAGATTCTCAACCGCTTCAACGCCGAGAGTATTCTGAGCGGTCACGGCTGTAATAGCGCACGTCCCATATACGCCGTGTGCAGCAAAGGTCTTCAGATCGGCTTGGATACCCGCACCGCCACCCGAGTCGCTTCCCGCAATTGTCAGTGCTGTCTTCATCGGCTAAGATGTCGCTATGTCAAGCATAGAGGGTTTGCGCACTCTTGGAGTCCCTTCTGCGTCCCTGCCTCTGGTATTGCACTGGACCCGTTCCAGCGAGTACGGCCAGCTGGTTAGGACGTTGGTGGTGCTATTTTGCGCTGCACTGATTGCATCGGCGGCCCAGATAAGCATTTCACTACCATTAACGCCGGTTCCTCTGACGCTTCAGCCAACGATTGTACTGCTCACCGCGGCTGTATTGGGTGCCCGCTTGGGTGCGACCTGTCTCGTGCTCTATCTCGCAGCCGGTGTTGTTGGGTTCCAGGTATTTACTTGGTCGCCTTGGCTACCGCTAGGTGTTGGTCGCCTCCTTGGACCGACCGGTGGATATCTACTGTCCTATCCGATCGCAGCCTATCTAGTCGGCTGGCTCGCTCAGCGTGGAATGGACCGACGATACATTACCTCTGTCGGAGCGATGCTGGCCGGGCTCGCTGTAATCTATCTTGGCGGTTTTGCTTGGCTCCTGGTGTTTACCTCACCGGAATGGAGCACGCAGGCGGCGGCCAAACTCGGTGTCTATCCCTTCCTACTGGCTGACGCGGTTAAACTTTGTCTTGTCGCGACCTTACTTCCTAGTTTTAGGCGATTCACGACTGGCCGTTAGCACCATTTTTTGCGGTTTCGATTTCTGGCCTTTGGTTCCTAGAATAGTAACCAAGGACGGAACTTGCCGTCAGTATGTCCTATTATAGTGAGGTATGTTGTCGAAATTATTCGAGAGCGTTCTCGATTTAATCGTGCAGACGTCGACCAATCTTCCACCAGACGTCCGCGCAGCCATGTCGCATACCGCGGGTGCTGAATCCTCTGGCAGCCGGTCTTCTCAAGCGCTCGACATCATTTCGCTGAACATCGACCAGGCTTCCGACTGTGAGGGGGCGATCTGTCAAGACACCGGGATGCCAACGTTCGAAATTCAAACGCCTGTCGACGTCAATCAGATTGTAATGCGCGGGGAGATCCATCGGGCCGTTGTGGAAGCGACTGAGCAGGGCAAGCTTCGACCGAATTCGGTCGACTCAATCACGGGCAAGAATTCTGGTGACAACCTCGGACCCGGGACGCCGATCATCCACTTTAATCAATGGGAGCGTGACGAGATTGAGATCCGATTGTTACTGAAGGGTGGCGGATGCGAAAACACGAACGCCCAGTATGCCTTGCCGACTGAGCTGACGCACTTGGGTCGTGCCGATCGGACACTCGAGGGCGTCCGAAAGTGCATTCTACATGCTGTATGGCAGGCTCAAGGTAGAGGCTGTAGTCCTGGTGCAGTAGGAGTGTGTGTTGGTGGCGACCGAACGTCGGGCTACTCCCATGCTAAGGCGCAGCTGTTTAGATTGCTGGACGACGTTAATCCCGACTCTCGTCTCGCGGGCCTCGAGCGGTCTGTAATGGCTACGGTTAATGGGCTCGGTGTGGGCACGATGGGGTTTGGGGGAGATGTGTCGCTTATTGGGTGCAAAATAGCCGCGCTCAATCGGCTTCCCGCGAGTTTCTTCGTATCTGTTGCATATGATTGTTGGGCCTTCCGTCGATTAGGAGTCGTGCTTGATAAGGAATCTGGAGCGATTCGCCGTTGGCTCTATCGTGACCCTACGATGCCAGTAACGCGAATGACCGCGGTTACCGATATTGGGTTCGCGAAAACTGGGAAGGAAGTAGTACTAACGGCGCCGATTGATGAAGCCACGATCCGGAAACTTCGTGTGGGCGATGTTGTGTTGGTTTCTGGCCCTGTCTATACGGGGCGTGATGCTGTTCACACGTATCTAATGGAGCACAAGTCTCCGGTCGATCTCCGGGGCGGTGTTCTTTATCACTGTGGCCCCGTCGTTGTACGCGAAGGTGAAGGGTGGCGTATCACCGCCGCGGGACCAACGACTAGTATCCGTGAGGAGCCATATCAGGGAGAGGTTTTGAGGCGCCATGGAATTCGGGTGGTGATTGGAAAAGGGGGAATGGGTACTGAGACACTTGCGGCACTTCAAGAGACTGGCGCGGTCTATCTAAATGCCATCGGTGGTGCTGCCCAGTTCTACGCACGGACGATCGAGCGGGTCGATGGCGTGTCACTCCTTGACTTCGGCACCCCCGAAGCGATGTGGCATTTGCAGGTGCACGACTTTCCAGCCATCGTGACGATGGATGCGCATGGTGCTAGTCTTCACCGTGACGTTGAAAAAGACTCCGGTGAACGACTGGCAACTATGTGAGTGCGTCCCTCTCTTTAATTTGTTATAGGACTGCCGGCACACCCAGCGTCATTTGATTCCCCTAAAGGTGCTTCAGGAAGCGGCGGACGTACGAGATTTCGTTCCATGGCTCGTACATCGCTAGCCGTCGTCGCGAGATCCTCAATCGGTAGAAGGACGGACGGAATTGCCTTGTTCACTTCGACAACCTTAAGGTAACCGCGGCACGCCTCACAGAATAAAAGCTGTAGTGAAGGTTGACCTGGTGTTGGCAGTTCATGCTGAATCTCTGGTGAAAAGCAGTATGGGCATGCGTGTTCTTGGAGCTTCCATCCGGCACCGCAGAAGGAACACCTCAGAGTGATATCGCCCTCCCGGCATTCGCCGAGGGCAGGCCAGGAGCCACATATGAGGCATGTTCCATGGTCCCAAGCATTAATAGCCTTACAGGCCTTAGGGTCCATGCCGTCATTGGTTAGGATTACTCTCTGGAACTCATGAGCAATGGGTCCAACAGTCAGTTCGGCAACTAGCCATAGAAGATCCGGCGCTAAGCCAAGGTGGATGGCACCCGTTCGGATATCGTTTTGGCGGCGAGTTAATGATGCATTCAGGAGCGAGGTTGTGCTGAGCCGCTGTTCTTGAATCACGTGGTCGACATGTCGGGCCGCGTCGCCTGCGCCGCCGTTCGCCAGAATGTTACATAGGTCGTGTAACCCGGGTTCGAGGATTTCTGTTGGTAGATCAACACGGTGTTCATGTAGTAGGGCACGCGAACTGCTAAGCGTAGTTACTATCGCTGTCGTTTCAATGTCAGGTGGGGTCCAATTTGATTGCTCGAGTGCTTCGGTTAACCCAGCAATTCTTCGAACGAGAGATCGCTGAAGTGTGACAGCTGCTGCTAACTCAGGGGTGTCAGCCTCGATCTGGCACCATCGTGCTTCGGCGCGCTGGAGTGAGTCTTCTAAGTTGAGATCCTTACGGGTCATCTGAGTAAGTATGTCGTAGTCGCACGCGTGACGTCTTTTCGTTGTCTCGGAGTATGACGCGTCGATCTAATTACTGACAAGTTCTTGTCGGCCAAGGATTAAACGGTTCTATGTATCCTAGCGGAGCTTGCCGGGCTTTCCGTTATAAAGATATAATGAACTCTGACCAATGGAGATTACGCGCATATGAGTGGACTTATTAACGTGACACCGACTGCGGCTACCAAGATTCAGGCACTTCTTAGCGAGGAAGACAAGAAGCAGGCGGGACTTCGTGTTTTCGTGCAGGGTGGTGGATGCTCAGGGTTTCAGTACGGCTTGATGATTGAGGAGGGCGAGGGCGACGCGGAATCCGATCGCGTGTTCGAATCAAATGGGGTCAAGCTGTTCATTGATCCGATCAGTATCCGATACCTCACAGGTGCCGAAGTAGACTTCGTCGATAATCTTACAGGTGGTGGATTCACCATTAAGAATCCAAACGCCAAGTCTACCTGCGGTTGTGGTTCGTCGTTTGGTGTTTAAGTTTCAGCTGTCGATTAGTTTTGGGCCACGCGTCTGTCAGTCCGGCTACAGCCGTGGTTGTGCCGAGAAAGTCATTGTGATTCCGTGACGATGGAACAGCCGGCTGCCTACGTAGACCGTCTCCGCCCAGCTGGTGGGAAGCGTTCGGGTAAGCGCGATCTGATCATCGATGTGTTCCTCCGCCAGGAGGGGCACCTAAGCGCTGATGACCTGGCCAGTCTCGTTAAGAAGGAAGACAAAAGAATTGGTCGGGCCACCGTGTACCGGGCGCTCCAGTGGATGGTGGCTGCTGGAATCGCACGCAAGGTCGATTTCGGTGAAGGCCATTTTCGATTCGAGCACTCGTATCGACATCCGCGACACTTCCACTTGCTATGCAAGGCTTGTGGGCGCTCATCTGAGTTCCTCAGTTCAGATATTGAGTTATTGATTGAGGAAATCGCTTCCGTCCAGCGGTTTACAACCAGTCAAAACGTGTTGCAGGTGTACGGTACGTGCGACGCGTGCAAGACAGGGCGTAAATCCGTAGATAGTGTTGCGACAACGGAGTTGCTATTCGCGCGTGACGCCCTTCGTATGGCTATTGCGACTGAGCGGAGTGGACTAGCGTTCTATTTGAAGGCTTCGAGCATTACCAATGACAGGAACGGGCGCAAGGTGTTTCAGAAATTGGCCGAGGAAGAGCGCGAGCACTTGGCACGCCTAGAGGAACGATATAGGGAGATACTTGCCCAAAATCCGCAGTTAGAGGGTCGACCTACGTTCTTGTTCTTTAAGGGAGCAGCGGATGGTCTGTTCACGGTAGGCACCGAAGAGTTACTAAAAGGTGTCGATGCGAAACAAGCGTTCATGATTGGTATTAAGTGTGAGCGTGGCTCACACCGCTTCTTTAAGCGGTACGGTGAGCGTTTCGAAGACTCTGAAGGTAAACAGATTTTCTTGGAGTTTGCTGACGAAGAACGTGAGCATCTTGAGTTACTGATTCGTGAATCCCGTGCCTTATTTAAGCGATCACCGCGAAAGCGGCCAAATGTTAAGCGCTTGTCCCGTTCAACCCGCCGTGCGAGTGCTTAATACTGGTAGCATCGACCCGAGAAATCTGCCTCGAGTTCGGATCCGAGAGTCGTGATCGACCTTCACCTACACACCACAGCGTCTGATGGTGCTTACTCGCCCGAAGAGTTGTTGTTACGGGCGTCGTCTGTTGGCGTACGGACTCTTAGTATTACGGACCACGATACGATGGCTGCCGTTCCGAAGGCATCAGCACTTGCGGACTCCTTCGGAGTGGAGTTGCTAGCAGGCATCGAAATTACGGCAGTGTGCGACGGCCATGATATTCACATTCTCGGATACTTTCTGACGGTTCACCCCACGGGACTTGACACATTTCTTATTGCCCAACGACGACACCGAACTGACCGCTTGCGGGAGATGGCCAACCGACTGACAGATTTAGGCGTTGGTGTGGACATCGATCGATTGCTGGCCGAACGTGCCGCTGCCGGTCGATCGCCGGGTCGTCCGCATTTGGCTGAAGCCTTGGTAGCTGCGAGGCACGCCACATCTGTTCAGGAGGCCTTTGAACGATGGCTTGGTGATGGTCGCGCTGCGTGGGTGCCACGGCACGGACCCTCACCTGAGCAGGTGATAGAGACTATTTCGCAGGCGGGTGGTGTCGCTTCACTGGCTCATCCTGGTCTAACTGGCAATCGTCGGCTGGTGAGCCGCTTAGCTGAGGTGGGGCTGGAAGCTGTGGAGGTGTACCATAGTCAACACGATCCGGTAACCAAGAAGCGACTTCTCAAACAGGCACGTAGCTTGGGGTTGGCAGTAACTGGAGGGTCGGACTTTCATAGTGATGCTGATCATCGCTCGAGTCATTTGGGACGGGTCGGTCTTCCAGTGATGGAGTTTCAGGCTTTTCGCGATCGGTTGACGCGTGCCGATCACCGTATCGAGCCCGCACAGAGCGATTCTGAGTAGCGGGACTTTGAGAATAAACGAATGCCATCAGCGCTCCTAACGGCTACCACGCTCTCTGTTCTTGGCTTGGCCGCGAGTGTTGTCTTGGGTCAATTTGCGGAAACCTCACAAGAGGTGATCCAGCACGTGTCACTAGCCGTATTTGTAACAATGATGACACTGCTCTCTCATTCGATGCTCATGTTTTATTTAATCGGGAAGGGTAAGGCGGTTCGAGAAGCAGTCGCAGAAGCGAGTTTGTCAGCAGACTTCGTCGTCGAAATCTTGCGTGCACGCAAACCGGTTTTCTCACTTGCCATGCCTGTAATACTTCTGACAATCGTAGCCGCGGTAATAGGGGCCGGTGTTGATACTGGGGCCATACCCAGTTGGTTTCATGGGCTGTTCGGATACTGTGCCGTATTGAGTAACGTCGTGTTGCTCCGTGCTGAATATATTGCGTTGGCCGCAAGTACACGAACTGTCGCCAAGGTGAATCGTCTATTAGGTGTCTGAAGTTCTAGGAACGCTTTGATCTTGGCGACTTGTACCGCCGACGTTGGCGAGCAACAACGCGGACGTCGAAGACGCCCGCGCTACTTCTTACGATAGTTAAGGTCGACCGAGCCGGAGTGGCCCCCGACTCGGCGCGTTCAACCTGAAGCTACTCGACCGTGAAAGAGACCATCGCGTTCAAGCCTTCGATGGTTCGATGCTCACCGTCGCCGATCTGTAGGCAAACCCGATGAGGACCGGGTTCGAATTGCATGTCAATCATGTCCGACCCAGTGCCAAAGTGTACCCACGGAGCTGCTTGCGGAATCACTTCACCAGCCGGGAGACAGTCGGTGTCAATGCCGATGTGGTGATGGCCGGCACCCTGACGGATTGTAAGTGGATCGGTCACTGGTTCAATCACGAAGTTTTCAGCTCCAAACATAAAATGCACAGGGCTGCTGACTGTGGAACCTTCTTCCGGAGCGAGGAAGGACACACGCGGTGACGCGTCCATCGGTGACTCTTCGGCTACCGGTTCTTCAACCATGGTGTCAGGTTCCGGAGCCGTCTCTTCGCCGCCGCCGCATGCCATCGTGGTAATTACCCCACCCGTTATCAACATAACCAGAATGAAATGGGTCGAACTGTACGACACTCCTGTGTACTCATTACGATGCATCGCCACTCTCCTCGGTACTCAGATCAAAATTATGGACGCCTATGTTCATAATGAGCCGTCCACGCAATGCCCACTCTAATATCGCTTTAATCGTATAGAAAGCGCCGTGGGTTAAGAATAACAGTGACCTACTATATAACAAGGTCGTGTCAAGCCGGTTGATGTGAGGAAATGGCGGAAGCGCCTGGGAGTCGAACCCAGCCCCCCCGCTGAGCGGGGAGCGACCGATTTTGAAGACCGGGAGGGCCACCGGGCCCCGTTCGCTTCCAAGGACGCCCAGGCGGGTTGCGCCCGGTGTACTCGAACCGAGGCCACACTCGAAACGCTCGGAACTAGGGGAGCGAAGCGTACGGGTTCGCGCGGGAACGCGAACTCTGACTAGTCCTCGATAAGTCGGACCCCGCCAGCGCGGGGACCTTTGGCTGACTCTTCTACCTCGAACTCCACGCGTTGACCCTCGCGAAGCAGTTCGAACACAGCCCCTTGCACCGAACTACGGTGGAAGAAGTGCTCGATCCCACCCTCATCGCGGATGAAGCCAAAGCCCTTATCAATGAGGAGTCGCGCAATCGTACCGCTTGACATACCCTTAATCCTCCGATCTTCCCTCGATCAAACTACTACGGTCTCACTCCCGGCCTCTCCAACAACCTCGAAGCCGGACGCTGCCCCTTGTGCCACTCGTCAACAGACACTCCAGCCAGCATAAAGAGCGCCAAGTGTGGTGTATTCCCAGAAGGAAGTCAACCTAACAGCAGACTTTACCGGCGTTCGAGACATCTTGGTAGGACGGTGGCGATGATCCTCACCACCCGTTCTGATTAGCGCCCTGTAAGGTTTAGAATCCTTTATCTAACCAGAGCTTGGCGCTGTTTTAGGAGCGGTTGGCTTCGGGGGTGGGTAGGTGGTCCAAAAGTGTCGGCCACACCGTGAACAGACCCAAAACTGCTGCGGCTTCCACTCCGCTCCGGGAGAGGGGTCGGCCATGTCCATCTGGGTACCGCACCGCTGGCATCTAATTTGGATGGCAACATCAGGCACGCCAGGATTCTAACACGATGGTGTAAGTCAACGACGTAGGTGCTAGGACTGCTAGACTAGTCCCAATGCTTGCTCGTGGCTTACGCAGGACCTGGTCATGATCCCTGGTGTGATTCTGGCAGGTGGAGCGTCATCCAGGATGGGACTCGCCAAAGCGCTCTTGCCTACGGCCGACGAAGGTCAGACTTTTCTGTCCCAGGTCGTGAGAACACTTTGGTCTGGTGGCGTGGATGACGTTGTAGTCGTGGTCTCGTCACTGTCTGGAGATGTTGAGCGTGCCCTTTCTGAGGAATCGTTGAGTTCTCGTCTTGTAGTAAATCATAAGCCTGAGCGTGGGCAGATGTCCTCGGTGCTTACTGCGTTAGCCGCTATCGATAGACCTGGTGTCACAGGCATGCTGGTCACACTGGTCGACGTTCCGTTGGTGAGTCCGGAGACGATAAGTCGCATCCTTACGGCGTTTCGCACTCGACGCGGGCCGGTTGTACGACCCGCCTGTGGTGCTAAGCACGGGCATCCTGTTGTGTTTGGTCGGGAGATTTTCGACGATCTGCGCCAGGCCGATCAATCAGTCGGACTCAAATCTGTCATCCGTGCTCATGAGGCGGAAATTATTAACGTTCCCGTTGATGACCCAGGTGCATTCATCGACATTGACGACCCCGATGATTACGTGCGGTTCATCGGTCCTTGGCCGTTCGATAAGCCGTTGCGTTGATTGGGACTGTTACGGTCAGATAAGATGTAGTGCTGCCGTGCGGCGGTATAGGGGCCAGTGGCGCAGTTGGGAGCGCGCGTGAATGGCATTCACGAGGTCACGGGTTCGACCCCCGTCTGGTCCACCATTTTTCCTTCCTGTGACGGTCGGTCTCAACTAGAGAATCCTTCGATGCGACGTCTTCCGGTTAGTGATAACCGACTCAGTACTCCGAGAACATTCGGCGAATTTCTGCGACATCATTAGTCCTCGTCAAAGCCAGCATCAGCAGGATGCGGGCCTTGAGTGGGGCTAGGTCTTGTGCGGCGACCCGATGAGCGACACTCAGTCGGCGGCTTTCTGGCATACCTTGCTCACTTGTCTGTAGTTGGCGTGGCATGACGCGTCCGCTACCGGTGCGTGTACTCATGATGGTGAATACACCTCGTTTGTGTGCGTAGGCTATTGCTTCATTTTGTGTCCCGCTCGTCGCACCAGCGCCGGCTGCCGCGACGACGATGCCACGAGCTCCAGCATTAACGACCGACTCGATTAAGTCCCCGGAAGCACCTTGGTAAACCAAAATTACGTCAACGCGAGGTAATTCCGTGATGCCAGCCAGATCAAATTCGCTCCGGTAAGTGTGACGGCGCAAGACGTTACGGTAGTAAACGACACCATCGCGGTCAACGAGGCCAAGGACTCCATAGCCTCTTGTTGCGAATGTGTGTAGACGCAGAGAGTCAGTCTTAGTTACCTCCCGGGCTGAGTTGATCTCCCCATTGAGCACGACGAGGGTCCCTTTGCCACGAGACTGAGGCGCGGCTGCTACACGAAACGCCTGCTGGAGGTTCGCCGCGCCCTCATATCCGAGCGTGCTCGGATTGCGCATCGCGCCTACCACGACCACGGGACGTTCACTTCTGACCGTTAAATGCAAGAAATAAGCTGTTTCTTCAAGCGTATCGGTTCCGCTCGTGACGACAACGCCAGCCAATCCTGGATCCTCAGTAAAGACGTGGTTCACGCGCTGCGAGAGTTGCAGCCACTGCTTCAGTGTCAGCCGGGAACTTGAGACATTAGCGAACTGTTCCGCCTCGACCTGCGCGTAGTTGGTCAGGTTCGGGACGAGTTCAACGAGCTCTTTAGCCGTTAGGCGGCCACCATCACGATTTGAAATTGTGCCGCCGGTGGCAATTAAACGCACGCGGCCTAGAACCCCTTCTTGGGCCGCTCTGAGGGGTCCTGCCGCTAAAACTACGACAAGAATCACAATCGAAGCCCGGGCAAGACGCTCCATGGACGCTCCTTTCGAAGTCCCGCCAGGCAAGCAGTCTAGGCCTTGGGACCAGATTTATACTGACTTCTGCGCGTTACGATGAGCAAGTGCCAACCAGTTGGTTAGTTGTTGCGCCGCATCATCTGGCGTGTCGCCATAGAATGGCATAAGCGCTGACGCGCCACCCGTTACGCTACCCAGTTTGGCGCACCAAGTCGTTGCATTGACTAGGGACACCTCAATCTTATATTCGCGGCCGTTGATGACTTCTTCGAAGCGGTGAACGTTCACGGTGATGAATAAAGAGTTAGCAATTGATAAGAAAGCGAGGGGTCGATTTTATTCGTTCACCAATCTTGGTCAAGCGGAAGAAATGTCGAAAGGGCAGTCCCGAGTCGTGATTGGCTTGCATTGCCAGGAACTGTAGGAACTAAGAAAATGCAATCAGGATATTGTTCACAGGGCATTCACGTTCCTTCCACACTTTTTCAACATCTAAAATGGCCGCGCGGTAGAGCTGTGACCTACTTTGTCACCTTATGGTGGCATTCTTAGTCTGGATTAAGTTCTTATGTGAACACCTAATATGGAGGTGATTATGTGCAGGCTGGCAAGGAAGATCAGAACTTGGAACTAGAGGCGGTTACTCCTCGACGCACCCGTCTCCTTAGGGCTCAGAATCTCCAATCTTTTCAAACTGCCATCGTTCAAGCCATTACGAGCCTAAGTCAGGCAGAACCTGAATCTGTTGCCGTGATCGTACCTTCCCGGTCTGCTGCGACCCAACTCCGTTACACCATCGAAGCACTGACCAACAGTAGCGAGCAGATTCCAGCATTACTCACACGCTCCGAGTGGTACGCGCGCTTGCATCAACGCCTCCCAGGCTCGCCTCCTGCACTTTCAGACTGTGAGCGAGAATTCTTGCTGTCTGAAGCTGCAAGAGATACCACCGCCGCAGGTATTTCGCCGCCATTCATCATTAGACCGGGTCTAGTAGGGAAAATGCTGGCGTTCTACGATGCGCTCCGTCGTCAGCGGCGGACTTTATCCGATTTTGCTCGGCTGACTGTTGGAGAACTCGAGCTCAGTGCACCGATCGATCGTGGTGCGGCACGGATGCTTGATCAGACGAACTTTCTTGTTAACACCTTTATGGAGTTTGAGGCACGCGTCACGGCGACGGCTCGACTGGACGAGCACCAGCTTCGGGCACGGCTCCTCACGGATGTCTGCCAACCACCGTTTCGACATGTCGTTATCACCGTAGGCGAGCAACCCGTCTCGACGGATGGCCTCTGGCTCGCCGATTTCGATCTCCTAACGCGGATGCCTCACCTTGAGCAGATTGACGTTGTGATGACTGAGGGATTCCTCTCGTGTGGTTTCCTTGAACGGATACACGAGCTCTTACCTGGTATTAAGGATGAGCGTGTTGAGGCTTCACAAAGTCGTCAGCCGAGCCTAGAGATACCCATTGAAGCGGAGAAGACCTATTTTATCCACCGTGACCGCGAAGAGGAGCTGTGGGCGATCGCGAGGCGCTTGAAGACGAATCGTCTTACGGAGACTGATCAAGAAACCGCGGCTGACGGTGCGGTCGGCGTCGTCTTTCAGCGTCCTTTGCCCTACTTATATCTCGCTGAGCAAATCTTTGGTGGGTCGAAAATCTCCTTCGAGACGGTTCATGGATTTCCGCTCGCGGCTGAGCCTTATGCGGCGTTCGTTGATCTCGTCTTGGACGTTGTGATCTCAAAGTTCGCTAGAGAGGATCTGACCGCGTTGCTAAGGTCACCGCACTTGCACTCAACCGGTTGCAATGACGACGGCAAGGTCAGCGCACTGTCGGCGGAGTCCATTAGCGCGCTCAGCCGGAATTTAGAGCAGGCCGGATACGTTGGTGGGCGAGATGACTTGAAGCAACTCGCTGATTCTTGGCATCAGCGCTCCGATGCCGAAGAAATTCGCCACCCGCTGAATACCTCGCTGGCGATCGCTGATGCCTTGGCTCCACTTGAGACTGTTTCCTCCGCCTCTGAGGCTTGGCACATTTTGCTCACCTTCCTCAAGCAGGGTGACCCTGTGAATGTTGGGTCGGAGGCTGACCGCGAGCGACAGAGGAATGTCCGGGAGGCAATTTGCAGCGTCATCGGACAGTTGGAGAAGGCAGCCAAGGTATCCGTTAGTCCTCGGGTAACTCCGAGCGAGTTAAAAGCGAGCTTACGCCGTCGGATCGAAGCAGAGGTATTCACGCCCCATTACGATCGAGGTGGTGTGCGTCTCGTCGATGCCGCAGCGGCCAAGTATGGGCGATTCCGGGCTCTATTTGTCGTCGGTTTAGTTCAGGGCGAATGGGCCACTCTGCCTCCGCGCAATGTGTTTTACCCCACGACTTTACTTCAGCAACTAGGATGGCCTAGTGAAGCACAAGCAACACAAATTGGCCGAGCAGAGTTCACGGATTTACTATTTTTGCCTACTCGACACGTTAGGCTGTCGACCTTTCAACTAGAGCACGATGCGCTCGCTACTCCGGCCACACTCCTCGAAGATGTACCCGAGGTCGACCTTTCGTTGAGTCCGGAACCCCGATTTCAAATCAAACGAGCCAGCACTGCCGAGATGTTCTCCGGCGGGCCGATTATACCGTCGGTAGTCACCGGTGAAGTGATGCAATGGCTGTCTGCACGACGCTCGAATTGCACTGGGCGTGAGGCGAAGCCGGGCATCATTGGTGCTCTCGAACCACGAACTTATACCGTGAGCCGTGTTGAAAGATATCTTAACTGTCCATTCAAGTATTTTTGCGCGTCGGTGCTGCAGGTCGATGAAGAACCAGATATTGCACCAACTCTCACGAGGCGCGCTCAGGGAGAGTTACTTCACGAGGTTCTTCGGAAGTTCGTTGAGACGTGGCAAGCTCTTGGTCATTTCGGGTTTGCGGTGGAAGACATCGACGCTGCGCTCACCCTTGCCCGGCGGATTGTTGACCAAGAAGTGACAGTGTTGTCCCCGGTAGATCGCCAACTTGCACGGAGTCGCCTACTAGGTTCGGCTGCAGGCACAGGACTCGTCGAGCGGTTTATTAGAATTGAAACTGCTCGACCAGGCGAAGTCATCGAATCGCAGGTCGAACGGCCATTCAGTGGGGAGTTCGAATTTCTTAACCGCGCTGGTGCCAAGCGCCGCGTCAGCATACGCGGAGTTACTGACCGCGTTGACTTACTTGCTGATGGCTCGCTCCGGATCATTGATTACAAACTCGGTAGACCAGCGAGAAGCGGGCGAGCGGTTCAACTTCCCGTCTACATGACATGCGTCAGCCAGGACCTTGCAAGAAGTCAAAACCAGTCTTGTCGGCCCGGCGAAGCAGCGTACGTCGCCTTCGGAGCTTCAGAGCCAAGGGTGCCAATATTCACTCCGGGCGATGGTGCGGAATCGGTGCTGAATGAGGGTCAGGCGCGGTTCCTCGAGGCCGTTGATGGTATCGAAAGCGGTGAATTTCCACCGCGTCCGGCGGAGGATCGGCTCTGCTCGTCGTGTGGTTTTGCCGCTGTCTGTCGAAAGGGGAAGCGAGTTTGACGTCTGGCCCACGCGTTTCGCAACGACCAAATCCACCAAGAGCTGTGACGACGAAGGTTAGGCAGCTCGCTGCAGATCCATCGTGCAACCTAGTACTCGAGGCATCGGCGGGTACCGGAAAGACGACAGTGCTGGTCGAGCGTTACCTTAATCTACTCCGAGCTGGTGTAGATCCTTCTAATGTGCTCGCAATCACTTTTACCCGAAAGGCTGCGGTAGAGATGCGAGAGCGGATCTTCGATGAACTCCGGAACGCAGCGAACCATTCAGAGGAAGCACGTCGCTATTGGCGCTCCTTACGTGATCGACCCAGCGATGTCGCTATTACCACGATCGATGCGTTTTGCCTGTCGTTGTTGCGGGAGTTTCCGCTTGAAGCTGACCTTGACCCGGATTTTAGTGTTGCGGACGAGACCGAAGTTCCCCGTTTAACGGCCCAAGCGCTCGACCGAGCACAGCACATTATTATCAGTCTGGCAATGCGCGACGAGTGTGTGTCGTTGCTACTCACATATCTAGACACCGCGAATCTTCGGCGAGGCCTCGAGCGTTTGTTGCAAGGCCGACTCGTGGCGTCGGAGGCACTAAGACGATTTCTGACAAAGGGGCCTAAGAGCTTGACCTTGACACAGGTCACGGGACGCGTCGTGCAGAAGTTACGAGATCTCTTCCATGAAGCGCCCGATGGGTTCACCTCCTTCCTCGCCAATGGCCCATTCGGTCACCCGGATTTCAAGATGCTGTCGGTAGACCTCCGGCGGCTGATGTTGCTCGACGAGATGGAAGAGTCGGAGGTGCGAAGTCTCCTCGACCGTCTTTCAGAACATCTCCTGACACGTGCTGGACGACCCCGGCGACGGTTTCCGTGCCGGTCATCGGACTATCCATCGGTTGCAGCTCGTGAATGTCATATCCGTGCGGTCCACCACATTGGACCTCTTTTCGCTGACGTTGTGGCTGGGTACAGACGTGATTTAGGCGTGATCCTCGCGCGCGGTGTCCGCCGCGCGTATCGAATTGCTGAGCGGGAATACCGCCGTACACTTCGGGCGCACGCAGTGCTGGATTTTACCGACATTCAAGTACGCGCGCTCGGGCTACTTCGACAAATGGACGAGTTTGCTCAGAGCCGTTATCGCCTCGAGTCCCGATATCACCATGTTCTGGTTGACGAATTTCAAGACACCAGCCGCGCGCAGTGGGAACTGGTGTCGTTACTCGTGCAGTCGTGGGGAGAAGGAATCGGCATTGTGCAAGGAGCACCCATTCCACCGTCGATATTTGTGGTGGGGGACCGGAAGCAGTCGATCTACCGGTTTCGCGATGCTGACATCAGTCTCTTCAACGAAGCAACTGACTTTTTTTCCCGTCTGCGGCCTGGCACCCCTGTTCGAGCGGCAATCAGCCAGAGTTTTCGGGCTCTTCCAGAATTATTGGCTTTCGTGAACGATCTCTGTGGCTCGATTGACAAGCGACTCCACAGAACTGATGCCTTCCGATTCGATCCGCAAGACCGCTTTCCCCTGGACCTTGAAAAGTCCAAGCCGAATAGCGGCCAGACTACTGCGCATTCGGATCGCTCATTGCTCGGGATAGCGTTGGGTAATGACGAAGCTTCTTGTGCGTCAGCAATCGCTAGCGAAATCGATCGGCTAATCATTAAAGAGAGTGTAAGAGATCCTCATACCGGGGTGAGACGAGCCATTCGGCCAGATGACATCGCGATTCTCTTCCGCTCACGGATTAGTCACCGTGAGTACGAGCGAGCTCTGTCGGCGCGGAGCCTTCCGGCATACGTCTATAAGGGGCTTGGGTTTTTCGATGCTGAAGAGATTCAGGATCTCCGGGCACTCATTAGGTTCTTGGCTGAGTCTTCATCGAATTATTGGGCAGCCGCGTTCTTGCGATCGGGATTTTCAAGACTTTCGGATGAAGCGATACGAGTGCTCGCACCCGAGATTGCTAGCGCGGTTACCGGCACCGATGAACCTCTTAATACCGAACTACTTTCGATACAGGATCGCGAGCGTTTTCAGTTGGTTCGGACCGGGATGTCCAGGTGGCTCAAACTCGTCGACTGGATTTCACCTGCCGAACTTGTCGACCGCGTGCTCAATGAGTCGGCTTACCTCTTCGAAACACGAGGACCCCGGTCACCACAGGCTCAGGAAAACCTCAAAAAAATTCGCGAACTCCTTCGGCGAATTCAAAACCGCGGTTACATCACGCTGTCACGGCTTGCCGATCATATCGATCGCCTTTCAATGGGTGGCGAATCCAATGCGGTGATTGATGCTACGGGCGCTGTC
Organism: Acidobacteriota bacterium; assembly: GCA_002717745.1. Lineage (GTDB taxonomy): Bacteria > Acidobacteriota > Vicinamibacteria > Vicinamibacterales > UBA823 > UBA11600. Next base: position 1,325 of record PBBF01000027.1, on the reverse strand, counting down.
CATCTGATGACGGTTCATGCTGCTAAGGGTCTTGAGTTCCCAGTTGTTTTTGTCGTTGGGCTTTCCCGTGGAGTCGGTGGCGTAACTCCGCCCATTCAGGTCATACCCGATCGCGGGGATGGCTCACCGCTTGTCACCGTCTGGGGTGCACGTCCAGAGATTGAAAACGATGAACGAGCGCGTGAGCTAGAAGAGACAAAACGTCTGTTGTATGTCGCAATCACCCGGGCGCGCGACGGACTTTACCTAGGTATTGTGCGGCGAGATAAGCGGGTCTCACCTGGACGCGGTAGCCTTGCAGAAGTGCTGCCTAAATCATTTATTGCGAAGGTTGATACGATTACCGGAACTTCTCGTTGGGTGGAGTGGTCACTGAACGACCTGAGCGGGGCGCTGCATCGGTTTAGGCTGTGCGATTCTGACGATTCGCCGCGCTCCGCACAGGTGGAGCCTACCGTGGCTTCACTGGAGCAGCCAGCGCCCGATGACGATTTCTCGCCTTGGTCTTGTTAGGTTCTAGGCTATTTCTCAACAACATGATTAGTGTTGCTGTGTGATGTGCCTCAGTGGGGAAGGCACACTGAGTCTCTGGAGGGTTCATGTAATAGAAGTGTTCTTGACGAACGCCACAAATCCACCGTCGTGTCAGTGATTCTGCTTACCCCGCCGATCAAACATTGCTGGACACTGCCAGATTTTCTGCCCACTGACGCGCCCGAGTTTCGGCATCTTCCTGGGTTTGGCCAACCAACACCACCGAACCCTCGGGAGTGTCGTGACCACTACGGACCACCCAGGCGATCCAATGTGCACCTTTTACTTCACTGCGCACGTCGAAAACGTCAGACGGTAGATTCGCCATAGTTGTCGTTTCCCCCTATGTAATGTTTGATTCTAACTGATCGTGGTACATAGCTCTATCTCAGGTGTATGTTGCACAAGATTGCCATTGCGTCTTAGCAAGGCATTTTCTACACTTGAAAGAGCTTAGAGAGTTTTTCTACGAGCGTCTCGTGTTTGGGAGCTGTGAATGACTTTGACTTGTCCCACCTGTGGGAATGAAGAGAACTTTGTGGTCAAGACCTTGCGGATGCACGTTGTGCATCTTGAGGATTCGCGTATCGAGGTATCGGATGAGACCCAGCCGGCCGTGCTAGAAGTGCTCTGCGACGAATGCGAAGCCGCAGTGAATATAGCCGATCTTGAAGAATCGCTCCGGCGCGAGATGATTTTGACTATTTCCTCACGCTAGGTAAGCGCCAGTCGGAGATACGTGCCGACCGAGTATCACGCCTTTCGTTGTGCGCTCCTTTCCCTAGAATATT
>PBBF01000026.1 GCA_002717745.1 Acidobacteriota bacterium | reverse complement strand
CTCATTCATTGCCGGCCATTGGTTCATGTCTTCCATGAAGACGCTGCACTTGACCACGTGGTTCATAGATGAGCCGGCCCTCTCGAGGACGTTGCGGATATTTTCGAGTGTCTGCCGTGTTTCTGCTTGAACTCCTCCTTCTGCCAGGCCACCACCCGGCACGGTGCCGAGCTGACCCGAGAGGTAAAGCATGTTGTCTACCCTGACGTAAGGTGAGAAGGGTAGCCCCCCCTGGGCGGCGGCGTATTCGACCTCCGGACCGGAGCGTTGAGCGCGAGCCGTGAACGAACCAAGCGCAACCGAAAGCACGACGATAACGATCATGAATGCACGGATAGACGAGGTCATCTTGAAAAGGCTCCTTGGTTGATGGAAAAGAATAACTAGCGACTAGGTTAATCAAACGCCAAATGAGGGCTTGAAATCAAGTGACTGTTTGGGTGACCCGGACTATCTACTGTCTTGGTTGTTCCGCTCCAAGACCCCTTGTCTGGACCAGCACTCCAGGCGTTTGGAGCCTTGATAGAATGCCGACGGCTACTCTTGGCTCACATGGGTTCTGACGTACTCAGTCGGCTCGAAGACCCCAAAATCGATGCAGCGATCGACGGTCAGGTCATCACACTATAGCTATAGAATGATGTCATGACCCCACCAACTAAGGGTTCCCCTGGCGTGTCAGGCAGCCCAGATAAGGACACGGGCTCAACCCAGCCGCTCGATTTCATCCGTACGATCGTTGCCGCCGATCTCGTCAATCAGAAACATGACGGTCGTGTAGCGACTCGGTTTCCGCCTGAACCCAACGGTTACCTCCATATCGGCCACGCCAAGTCAATCTGCTTAAATTTCGGGGTCGCAGTGGACTATCGGGGCACGTGCAACGTGAGGTTTGATGACACGAACCCTGCGAAAGAAGACGTTGAATACGTTAATGCTATTCAAGACGATATCCGTTGGCTTGGTTTTGATTGGGGTAAACACCTTCACTATGCCTCGGACTATTTTGAGCGACTGTATGGCTATGCTGTGCGGCTCATCGAACGGGGTAAAGCTTACGTCGATGACCTCAGTACTGAGCAGATCCGCGAATACCGCGGTACGCTGATCGCGCCGGGTCGGAAGAGCCCATATCGGGATCGATCAGTTGAAGAGAACCTGGACTTGTTTGCCCGAATGCGCGCCGGCGAATTTTCGGACGGGTCGAAGGTGCTGCGCGCCAAGATTGACATGGCATCCGGCAACATCAATATGCGTGATCCGACCTTGTATCGAATTCGACGTGCAATCCACCATCGGACGGGTAACCAGTGGTGCGTCTACCCGATGTACGACTTCACGCACGCGTTGTCGGATTCGATAGAAGGGATCACACATTCGCTGTGCACGCTCGAGTTTGAGGATCACCGACCGCTCTACGATTGGGTGCTTACTGAGACCGAGGTGACATGTCACCCTCAGCAGATCGAATTTGCCAGATTGAATCTGTCCTATACGGTACTCAGTAAACGCCAGCTCCTAATGCTGATTGAGAAGGGGCTGGTTTCTGGCTGGGATGACCCGCGCATGCCGACCCTGGTGGGGATGCGTCGCCGAGGGCTCCCGCCGAAAGCCATCCGTACGTTCTGTGACCGGATCGGAATGGCCAAGCGGAAGAACGTAGTCGATGCTGCTGTACTCGAGCATGCTGCACGGGAAGAACTCAACCAAACATCGCCTCGCGTGATGGCTGTCCTACGGCCACTCAAGGTTGTAATCCAGAACTACCCGGAAAACAAAATAGAAGAGGTCGACCTTCTTAACAACCCTGAAAACCCTGATGCCGGTACCCGTAAGGTACCGTTTTCTCGGGTTTTGTATTTGGAACGTGATGATTTCTCTGAGGATCCGCCAAAGAAGTTTTTTCGTTTGGCACCTGGTCGTGAAGTCCGTCTCCGAGGTGCCTACTTTATTACTTGCGTCGATGTTGTAAAGGATGGTCAGGGTGAGATTGTTGAGCTACGGTGCACCTACGACCCAACCACTCGCGGCGGGTCGTCTCCAGACGGCCGAAAGGTGAAGGCCACGTTACATTGGGTTTCAGTCGAGCAAGCCCTAACGGTCCAGGTACGGCTGTACGACCGTCTATTTGTCGATGAACATCCTGGGGAACACCGAGATTTTCTTGAGGCGATCAATCCTAGTTCCCTAGAAGTAATCAACACGTGCCGCGTTGAGCCGAGCGTGGCGTCTATGACATCGGGAGACCGATGCCAGTTCGAACGTCTTGGCTATTTCTGCGTTGATCCAGATTCTTCGGACGGTCAGCTCGTGTTCAATCGCACCGTGTCACTACGCGATGTGTGGGCGAAGATTGCGCGGACGATGAAGGCGGGTGGTTAGGTAGCACTCACTATGTGGTAATCCCGCTGAGGTTTGAGGGTGAACTCCAATGACTAGTTTTCTACTTTTTGCTGTACTCGTGGGCCTCGCACTGCCTTTGCAGGCGGGCATCAACTCGCAGCTTCGCACTCACATCGGTCACCCGCTGTGGGCCGCGTTCATTTCCTTTGGTGTCGGCACCTGCATACTGGCTTTAATGTTGGCTGTAAGTCGTGTCGGATTGCCGGCGGCCGGGTGGATCGGTCGCGCACCCTACTGGCATTGGACAGGCGGTCTGCTCGGTGCGACTTTCGTTACATCGGCGGTCGTGTTGGCACCCCGATTGGGTGCGGCTACCTTGGTCGCCGCGGTTGTGGCCGGCCAGATGGTGGGCTCACTTCTCCTCGATCACTATGGTGTCGTCGGCTACCCGCAGCACTCGTTAGGCATCGAGCGCGTTATAGGCGTGATGCTGGTTATGACTGGCGTCGCGCTTATTCAATACCGATGAGATTCCTGGAAGCACCTAATAGAATTATTTCTACCGAAGCTGTTATCTCGGCATAGCCAACGTGCAGGCACGCTAAACCCAATCGACTGAGAGGACATGCCAGAAACCATTTTTTCAGTGCAGTTGTTCGCTACCTGTCTAGTGGATGCGATTCGACCAGCTGCTGGTTTAGCAACACTTCGCCTACTCGAACGGCTCGGCGTAAAGGTCATCGTGCCAAGCGGCCAGACCTGTTGCGGCCAACCGGCGTTCAACTCAGGGTGTCTTGCTGATGCGCGGGCGATGGCGCGTTACACGATCGACCTATTGGAGAAATCACCGGTGCCGATTGTCGTGCCTTCTGGGTCGTGCAGCGACATGATCGTGCACCGATATCGTGAACTACTTGCTGACGATCCGGCGTATGCTTCGAAGGCTGAGCGTGTAGCTGCGCGTACATACGAGCTTAGTCAGTATCTCAGCGATGTACTGAAGGTCCAGGACGTTGGTGCGCAATGCCGACGGACGATTACCTACCACCCCTCGTGTCATCTATTGCGTGGCCTCGGCGTTCGTTCGGCGCCGTCCCAACTACTCGACAGCATTGCCGATGCGCGGTGTGTGAGCCTCCCCGGTGCTGAAGACTGTTGTGGCTTTGGTGGCACATTCGCTGTGAAGATGGGAGAACTTTCAAGCGCCATGCTCAACCGGAAGCTCGACGCGATCGTGGAGTCCGGGGCTGACACCGTCGTTGCTTGTGATGTTGGGTGCTTGATGCACATTGAGGGTGGACTGAAGCGTCGTGGCTCGAATGTTGTGGTCCGACATCTCGCCGAGGTCTTGGTGGAATCCGAATGAACTCACCGCTGATGTCGTTTCAACAGCGGGTGTCGCATGCGCTGGCAGATGGTCAGCTCCGCGTCGCACTCGACCGAACGACTGAACGCTTCACGTTGAAACGAGTTGCTGGATTAGCATCGCTTCCTGATGCTGATGTAGTCCGTGACCGTGCTCGGAGCATCCGCCTACACACGCTGTCTAGGCTCGACGAGTATTTGGAACAATTCGAAGCTAATGTCACGTCAGTAGGAGGACAGGTGCATTGGGCCTCCGATGCACAGGAGGCGAACGAGATCGTTCTCGACCTTGCCAGGTCGCGCTCGGTTAAGCGCGTCGTCAAATCAAAGTCGATGGTGAGTGAGGAGATTGAGCTCAACCAGGCGTTGATCAGTGGTGGTCTTGACGTTGTCGAGTCGGACCTCGGCGAATACATCATCCAACTTGCGGGTGAAACGCCATCCCATATCATCGCGCCGGCCGTGCACAAGACGCGCGAGCAGATCGGCCAATTACTGGCGGACAAGTTGGGCGTGCCGATGACTGACGATCCGGTTGAAATGACGGCGACCGCTAGATCCGCGCTGCGCGACGTATTCTTGCAATCTGAAATGGGAGTAAGCGGCGTTAATTTTGGCGTAGCTTCGACGGGCTCGCTGGCAATTGTGACAAATGAAGGTAATGCATCACTGACCGTTACTGCCCCCCGTATTCATGTGGCGATGATGGGTATCGAGCGTGTCGTCCCAACGCTCGATGACCTTGCGGTAATGCTGCTAGTCCTTGCGCGTTCTGCGACTGGACAGAAGTTAACGGTTTACACGGATCTACTCACTGGGCCGCGCCGCGGGGACCCCGATGGTCCGGAGGAGTTACATGTCGTACTGCTGGACAACGGACGTAGCCGGCTCGTCGGGACCGAGGTTGGTGAGGTCCTAGCGTGCATCCGGTGTGGTGCCTGTTTGAATGCCTGTCCGGTCTATCAGCAGATTGGCGGGCATGCCTACGGCAGCGTATATTCAGGGCCGATCGGTGCCGTGCTCACACCAAGCCTCGACCGGGAAGGACCGTGGCACGAACTCCCTGAGGCCAGCTCGTTGTGCGGCGCCTGCCGCGAGGTCTGCCCGGTCCGGATAGACATCCCGCGGATGCTACTAGCGCTTCGCGCCGAGACCGTTCGCTCTGGCAAGGCCAATCAGTGGGTTCGAATTGTTTTCTGGTTATATCGAATTGCGGCCACGAAACCTCGGTTATTCAGGTGTGGCGTGTCGGTGGTACGCCAGTTGACGAGGATGTTCTTCGTTAACGGCTGGCTGCTCCGATTGCCGTCGCCACTGTCAAGCTGGACGCAGTCCCGGGAGTTTCCGGTGATTGCCAGTCGTACTTTTAGCGAAGAGATGCGTGATCGTGAAGAGGGCAGTGGAGATGAATGAAAGCCGGGGTGCGATCTTAGAACGAGTCAGGTCGGGTCGTCTGGGAGCGCCGGTGGAGTCTCGACCGGTTCTACCGACGCCTATTCCCACGAAGGATTCGTCGAGTCTCCTCGACCGTTTCGTGCAGGAAGCCGAGACCGTGGGCGCTATCGTGCATCGCTCTGACCGTCGCGAGCTTTCTGTCGAAATTGTGCTGCGTGTATTAGGTGACGCGGGCGTCAACCGGCTTATCAGTTGGGAACCCAATGACTTGCCGATTCCGGAGTTAACGAAAGCTGCGGTCGATAACGGCGTCCAACTCGTAAGCCCGCCGACGCCTGCTAAGGCAAAAACGATCAGCCGTGAGTGGGCGGCGATGGCGACTGCAGACGCCGGGCTCACTGGCGCTGTCGGCGGGCTCGCGGATACAGGGACGATCGTTCTTTGTAGCGGACCGGGTCGACCGCGTTTGACTTGGTTGTTACCGCCGCTACATGTAGTGGTCCTGCACTCATCGCTCGTCCACCCGACGCTCTCAGCATTCATGGAGGAGTGCGGTGAATTGTTTAGGTGCAGTAGTCACGTCGCGTTCGTAACCGGTCCGAGTCGGACAGCCGACATCGAGCAAACTCTTACTATTGGAGTGCACGGACCGAAGGAAGTGCACATTCTGCTCGTCGACCACGACTGCAACCCAATCAAAGAGTCCGAGGCTGCTCAAGCGGCTACCGGTTCAGGTGAGACTGGAGACCGTATGAGCAAGAATGACCTTGTCCAATAGAACTCTCGGCGTCGGTCTTGTCGGTACGGGCTGGGTAGCGGCGTCGCACGTGCGCGCGATCCAAGCGAATCCCCACGTTCGGCTCGTTCGGATGTGTGGTCGACAGGAGGTGCGCGCTCGGGAGAAACTGGCAAGCTTTGGCGCGGACGTGTCTGACGTTGGTTTCACCAGGCGGTATCAGGATTTGCTCGACGCGTCTGATATCGACATTGTCGTCATTGCTACGCCAAATCACTTGCACGCCGACCAAGCCGTAGCTGCAGCTAACGCGAAAAAACACATACTGCTTGAGAAACCTACCGGGCTCGACATTCGTGAGTTGGTCCGGATCCGCGATGCGGTGCACCGAGCTAAGGTTCGGACAATCGTTTCGTTTGTGCTGCACTACAACCCGTTCATCCGCTTCGCGCACTGGATGCGCAAGACAGGCTGGCTAGGTACGATCCGTTACGCACGCTTTCAGTACCTGTCCCGCATCCTAAGTGAGTATCCCGGTTGGTCGTGGGTGAGACGGGCCGACAGTGGACGTAGTCACCTTCTGGCGGCTGGTTGCCATGCGGTCGACGCAATGCGATGGTGCACTGGGTTGGAACCCACCGAGGTGAGCGCGTACCACACGAGGTTTACTAAAGGTTACCAATGGCCGACTTCGATTGTGGTCAACGCAAAGCTTGGCCGAAGGGCGATCGGACAGGTGGTAAGCTCGACCGATTTCATGATGCCGTACACGTTCGGAGTCGAATTAATGGGAGACCTCGCCACGCTTGTCGACGGTCTCATTCTTTGGAACGACAAAGCAGTCTCACTCACGGAGCTTCGTCGGGCGAATCCGTTCCCTGACGTGGTCCTCCGGGAGGCGCGTGCGGTTGACGGTAGCCCGGCCATTCGCGTTGAGTGCGACATGCCAGCGTCGGCTGACGTCCGGCAGCATCCATTTCAAGGAGAGATAGACGAACTAGTGCACTGTATCCGCACGGGGCGTGAGTCACACCTAAATGTCTTCGATGCACAGAAGACGATGGAAGTCTGCTTGGCGGCAGACCGATCAGCTATGCGGGGCGGTCGACCCGTGGGACTACCGCTCATCCGGCCCTAAGGACAAATTCACCGCGTGTCAGGAAAGTGTTATGTCGCCGTCGATCTCGGGGCTAGCAGTGGCCGCGTCGTCGTTGGTCACGTTGACGACGGCAATGTTTCATTAAAGGTTGTACACCGCTTTACGGTCACCTCTCGCGTCTTGTCGGGCCATCAGCGCTGGCCTATTTCGGAATTAATCAAAGAGGTGAGAACCGGGCTCACCAAGGTCGCAGGAGCCGAGGGAGAGCTAATTAGTCTCGGTGTGGACACATGGGGAGTCGACTATGGCCTGGTCGATGCTGATGGTCGTTTACTTGAGGAACCGGTGTGCTACCGGGATCGGCGTACTGAAAGTGTCGTCGAGCGGGTGCTCGAGATCGTGCCGGCGATTGAGCTATTTCACCTGACTGGCGTGCAGGTTCTTGCACTGAACACCGTGTGTCAGCTCGTGGCACAGCGTGATGCAGGGGAATGGCCGGCCGATGCCTCACGGTTACTTATGATGCCCGATCTCATTCACCACGATCTCTGTGGGAGCCTCACCGGCGAAGTAACGATGGCGAGTACCACGCAACTGGCGGGAGCGACGACACGCCAATGGGAGCACGAACTCTTCGACCGACTAGACCTTCCAATTGCTGTGATGCCGGAGCTGGTGCAGCCTGGCGTGCGACTTGGCAGGGTTCATTCCGACGTGCGCGGGGCGCTGGCACTTCCGGACATAGCCGTGGTAGCGCCTGCCACGCACGATACGGCAAGTGCCGTAGTTGGTGCGCCGATCGGCGAAGGGTGGGCCTATCTGAGTTCAGGCACTTGGTCGCTCTTAGGTATCGAAACTGAGGCTCCCTTGCTGACCAACGCAGCGCGGGAAGTGGGTCTAACGAATGAAGGTGGTCTGGAGGGTAAGAATCGTTTACTTAAGAACATTGCTGGTATGTGGATCCTTGAGTCCTGCCGGAAAATATGGGCGACACAAGGGGAGGCAATAAATTTTGATGACATTAACCGGGCAATCGCTGCGGCCCAGGCCCGTCAAGCATTCGTTCTACCCGACGACCCTAGATTTTTCAACCCGCCAGATATGCCTAAGGCACTCGCGGCCTTTTTACGAGAATCAGGTCAGCCCGTACCAACCGACTACGGTGGATATGCACGCGTTGTTCTTGAATCGCTTGCCTTGCGCTATGCATCAGTGGTCGAGGCAATCGAACGCGTGACGGGCCGTGCGATCGTCGGCATCAGAATCATTGGCGGTGGCTCACAAAACCGTTTCCTCAACCAAGCGACTGCCGATGCTACTGGTCGTGAGGTCAGAGCTGGTCCCATCGAGGCGACTGCACTCGGCAATGTGATCGTTCAGGCAATTTCCGACGGTTGCTTCGGGAATATTAGGGAAGCTCGGTCTGCCGTGGCCCGTCACATGGAAGACGACGTCTACGAGCCTACCGAATTAGAAGCGTGGGTCGAAGCGCGCACACAATACGCACGCCTTGAACGGGAATGGGGACGTTGATACGACCGGTGCGGTGCGCCGATTAGTGTGTGTCGGTGTCACTACGAGCGACCGTATCGATGGACCAATTCTGACGGATCAGTGTCAGATGCGCCTTTTGACTGAATAAGGACTTGGTTACGGGATGGCGGGCAATGCCTTCACGCCACACTTCCAGGGCCGCGTCGTCATCACCCGCGCGGAAGTGCAACCAACCGCGTAGATAATAAGCCTCAGCAGCATCGATGTGATCCGGATGGCGTGCTAGGAAAGCGTTTAGCACTTCTTCTGCCAGCCTCGCATCGCCGCGTTCGAAAGCGATTCGAGCCTCCTCGATCTTGGTCGTAGGTCCTGCTGGTGCCGAACTGAGCGCGCCCGCAGCTTCGCCCAAGCGTTTTTGTTGGCGTAGTGCCCGCGCTCGTGCCCGCGCTGTGTACGTTAGTGGGCTTGGCGTGGCATCCAGAAGGGTCAGTGCTTGGTCTGCCGCTCCCTCGTCAAGCAAGAGCTCCGCACGTCGGAGTCGTGACGCTGGGTCGGTCGCGTCCTTAAGACGCGCCAACTCCGGCCAGTCTTGGTCTAAATGAGAGTGTCTGCCCAAGAATTTCAGCATCTCTTGCTTCATAAACCAGGGTTCAAGAACATGCGTATTCTCCGCTGCTACCGGGCCGTCATGCCCGTCACTCCATCCGTAGGTGATGCTTTCCACTTCAGGGCCGTCTGCGGTCTCTGGGGTCTCGAGGATGAAATAAGCGTCTTCGTGACCTGGGGGCATATTGTAGCGAATGCCGGAGCCGTCGATGTTATTCAGGTGGACCGGTACGAAGTAGCGGTTGATCAACGTAACCACGATTGGATCTGAGAACGGACCCGTTCTCATGAAGAGACCGCCTTCTCACGTGCCGGCAGTTGGAAACAATATCAGCGGCTTCTGTGAGCGGCTTGCTTCTTGCCGAGCGACTGCCTCGTTATCCCGCCACTCCACGCCACCAGTTGCCCAGTACAAGTCGACACTACTCAAGCCCTCATAGCGATCAGTAATGATGATGTCTTCAAACGCGCCAGTGCCGCCAAGCGCACCGATGGTCGCCTTACCATCTGCGTTGATCCGGAACCGTAAACGGCCCTTGGCGTAGTAGTCCACTACCGACCAGTCGCTGACGAACGACCGACGGGCCAGGGTTTGACCCAAGGGACCCTCGGCACAAAAAAAACAAACACCAGCGTTCATCTGGAAGATCGTGTGAGCCCCAATCGTTACACCGTCACGTTCGAGATGGCTATCCGGCGCATGCTCGGTGAGTACGGCTACCACGTCACTTACGCTAACCTCGGAATCAGGTGCCACTTCGAGACTCAGGACGTCCCTATCGAGAGCGGCTGCTCTCACACCTGGCAACTGTTCTATCGCCGCTAGGGCCTCGTCACTGAGCGGTGCTCCACTGATAGGCAATCCGACTACCGGACCTGAAGCCGCTGTGAGGGATACTGCTAGCAACGTCGAGATAAGAAGACTTCCCATAGTATTCCGCATCGTAGCGTTGCCCTTGCGGGGTGTCAACGCGAAGTTGGTATAGCCGGCTTCTGGGCTTGACTTCAGCTTCTTCAGATTGTGGAGTAGGCTTCTCTGTCGATGTTTTCGGCCAGATTACCGGAAGACCTCCACTCGAACCCGTTAACACGTGCCCTGCGACGATTGGAAGCAGGTGGGATCTCATTCATTGATCTTACTGTGTCGAATCCAACACGGGTCGGCCTCTGCTATCCCAAGGGACTGTTCAACTCGCTGAATGAGGCGAGCTCGGACTATGAAGTGCATCCACTTGGATTGCCTACCGCTCGGAACGCAATCGCGACATATCTCAGAGGCGGAGCGGTCAAAGTCGCACCGCAACAAATTGTCCTGACGGCCAGCACGAGTGAGGCCTACTCCCTCCTTTTTAAAATCTTGTGCAACCCTGGTGATGAGGTGCTCGTGCCACAGCCCAGCTATCCGCTGTTTGAGCATCTCACTCGGCTGGACGGCATTGTCAGCGTACCTTATCGGCTCGAGTATCCGGGACTGTGGTCGATCGATCTTGATAGTGTGGCAAGTGCCATCTCATCTCGCACCCGCGCGATCCTTATCGTGAGCCCTAACAACCCGACTGGATCGTACGTAACAAATACGGAGTTCGAAGAATTGACTGCACTTGCCAAAAGATACGAACTGGCACTGATTGGTGACGAGGTCTTCCGGCCATATCCGGTAGCAACGGCGTTTCCACCACAGCCAAGTGTCGTCGACAGTGGTGCGCCCTTAGCGTTCAGTTTGGGTGGTATCTCGAAGTTGCTTGGACTACCTCAGTTGAAACTGGCCTGGGTCGCGGTGAGTGGGATTGATTCAGTTGTTACCGAAACACTAGCGCGTTTAGAGATAGCCTACGACACTTATTTATCGGTGACCACAACAGTGCAAAGAGCACTAGGCTCGTTACTTGAGAGTGGTCATGGTGTGCACGAGCAGATCGCGACACGGATCCGCCACAACTTTGGCGTCTTACAACGAGTTGCCGCTGAGGTTCCCTCGTGCCGAGTGCTCCCGGTCGGAGGTGGTTGGTCTGCCGTCATACGTGTACCGGCCGTCGTTAGTGAAGAGCGCCGTATTCTCGATCTCCTCGAAAACCACCGTGTGCTTGTGCACCCAGGATATTTCTTTGAGTTTCCCGAAGAAGCGTTCCTTGTGTGTAGCTTGATACCCGAACCCGAGGTATTCACTGCTGGTGTGGCACGGCTTATTAATGGACTAGGTCGGGTGCCGGTAACGTAAAAACCTACCTTCAGTAAGCACCGCTTTCGTGCCGCAACGAGGCCTTTTAGGGTCATGCTAGAATGAGCTGAACATGCGTCTGATCAGCTATTTAGTTGTGATCGCAACAGCAGTTTTGGTTGGTTCTATTGGATGTGCGAATCCAGACCCTGAGCTTGCGGCAGCACCAGCCCATGTTGTCGATATCGACCTACCGTCGGAGTCGACGGTCAGGGGTGGAACGGTTCCCAGCAACGCGACTTTCGCTGGCCTTTTAGAATCCCACGGTTTGTCTAACAATGTTATTTCCGCGGTCGTCAATCAAACGCGTAGTGTCTTTGATCCGAGGCGTTTGAGGGCAGCCAATGACTATGAGGTCATTACGTCGACCGATGGAAACTTAGTGAGACTTAAGTACCATATCGACTCGGATAGCTTCCTGCGGATTCAGCGGGTTGGAGAGAATCGATTTGAGGCGACGATCGTCCCGTACGTTAAGGAGCGGGCCGTCATCGCGATGAGCGGCGAGATTGATCCTGCCCGTTCCTCGTTGGTTGCGGCGGTCGACAGCGCGGGCGAGGAGGTTCAGCTCGCGATCACAATGGCCGAGGTTCTAGGCGGCGAGATTGATTTCAATAACGACTTACGGGTCGGCGATTCCTTTCGCGTACTTTTTGAACGATTTCTCCGTGAAGATGAGTACGCCGATTACGGTAACGTGCTAGCTGCAGAGTTTAACAATAATGGACGGCGTATCAGGGCTACTCGATTTACGCCGCCGGGCGGTGACCCTGGGTACTACGACGACGCGGGACGGTCACTCAAGCGGATGTTTCTAAGGTCGCCCTTGCGGTTTGAACCTCGGATCACATCGCGCTTCTCTCGCAATCGGATGCATCCAATTCTCGGTGAACGTCGAGCACACCTTGGTGTGGACTACGGCGCGGCTACTGGTACGCCGGTGATCGCGGTAGCTAACGGAACCGTGGTTTCAGCTGGTTGGAGCGGTGGTTCTGGCCGGATGGTACGATTGCGCCACACCGGCGGCTACGAAACCTATTACTTGCACCTGTCGGCGTTCGCTGGGGGGATGAGACCGGGTGCGCGGGTTGCTCAGGGTCAGCTCATTGGCCGGGTCGGGTCGACAGGGCTTGCTACGGGTCCGCATCTTGACTACCGGCTCAAGAAGAATGGTGTCTTCTTAAATCCGCTTGTCGAGCATCGCAAGATGCCACCGGGGGAGCCAGTACCTGCCGAATATCTCAAATTATTCCAAGCGGAGCGAGAACGGATATTTGGCTTGCTTATCGAGGTTCCACCAATCTCGGCTGTGCTCAAAGTCGCAGCAGGTGCGCTCTAACACCCAGAAGTTGGTCCCCCTCCCCCGGTCGCGGATGAATCCTTCCTAGGTTGCGCGGAGTAGAACCTTAACGGTGCGCTAAGATACCGAGATGGCCGTGATCCGTTCTTTTCGGGCTCTCCGGGCGGTGCCAGATACCGCGTCGCGGGTTGCGTCGCCACCTTACGACGTCATGAATGTCGACGAAGCTCGCGAGTTGGCACGTGGCGAGCCACTAAGTTTCCTGCGCGTGTCGCGTGCGGAGATTGACCTACCGCCTGAGACTGATCCGTATGCCGATGCGGTTTACGTGCGAGCAGCCGAAAATTTTCGCAAGATTCGTGTCACGGCACCATTTGTAACTGAAGTGGAGCCATCTCTGTACTGCTATCGCCTACAGACTACCGGCCACGAGCAAACGGGGTTAACAGCGTGCTATTCGCTGGACGAGTACGACCGAGGATTGATTAAGCGACATGAACACACACGTTTGGACAAAAGGACCGACCGTACCCGACACCTAACTGAATTGGGAGCGCAAACCGGACTCGTTTTGCTTACTTATCGAGCGACTGTGGAGATCGATGCACTCACAGAATCAGTTTGTGCGGGTGTCCCGCTCTTCGACTTCAAGGCGCCGGATAATGTGCGACACACAGTTTGGAGAGTTCCGCCGGCGGCTGTCGATCTACTGGTGAAGGCGTTTGAGGCCGTGTCAGCTCTCTACGTCGCGGATGGTCACCATCGAATGGCGAGTGCTAGCCTCGCGCGTGAGGAGTTTGTGCGTCAGCGTCGCCCGACAGTGCCGTTAGAGGCCGATACGGTTATAGCCACAGCCTTTCCGCATACTCAAGTCCGCATCTTGCCTTACAACCGTGTTGTTCAGGATCTACAAAAGCAGTCGGCTCGGGAGTTTCTTGATCAAATTAAGGCGAAGTTGCCTCTACGACCTGGGCAACCCATGCCGGCCAAGGCTGGCGAGGTAGCGATGTATCTCGACGGCACCTGGTACAACGTAAGGCTAACGGAGTTTACTCACTCGGTGGATCGTGCGGATGCCCTGGATGTGGCGCGGCTTCATCGGGACATCTTGGCTCCTTTGCTTGGTATCGGGGACATCCGCAGGGACTCACGTATCGACTTTGTTGGCGGTAGCCTGGGGGTAGCCGCGCTGCAGGAGCGCGTGGATCAAGGTGAGGCAGCAGTGGCTTTCTCCATGTTTCCGGTTACCGTCGACGACCTGATGACGATCGCTGATGAGGGCAGCATCATGCCCCCAAAGTCCACTTGGTTTGAACCGAAGCTACGTGATGGACTATTGATTCATTTGGTTGTATGAACACCGGCCAAGCAGGTTGATTACATGGCGACGCACCGCATCTTCAATTTCAGCGCTGGACCAGCTGTCCTTCCTGAGCCGGTGATCAAGGCAGCCCAACATGACTTGCTAGCGTTGCCCGATGTCGGCATGTCGGTGCTCGAGATCAGTCATCGGTCGACCCATTTTGACGCGATTTTACAGGATGCGGAACGTACGTTTCGAGAGATAGCTAGTGTGCCGGCGGATTACCGCATATTGTTTTTACAGGGCGGTGCCAGTTTGCAATTCGGGATGGTGCCGATGAACCTACTCGCGGGGAATGATATTGCTGATTACCTAGTGACAGGGGTGTGGTCACAGAAGGCCGTTAAGGAGGCCAAGAAGATCGGTAGGGTACACATAGCCGCGTCGACGGAGGCTGAAGAGTTCGCTCGCGTGCCACGACTTGACGAGGTTGTTCTCTCCCCGGACGCTGCCTACGTACACATGACGTCGAATAACACGATCTACGGTACGCAGTGGACCGACCTGCCGGAAACAGGTATGGTGCCGCTTGTTAGCGACATGTCGTCGGACATCGTAAGTCGACCGATTCCAGTCGATCGATTCGGCGTCATTTATGCTAGTGCGCAAAAGAATCTAGGCCCGGCGGGGGTGACGCTTGTCATCATTCGCGAAGATTTACTGGCACGTTCGCCGGCAACTTTGCCGTCGATGTTGAGTTACCGACTGTTGGCCGACAACGGCTCGCGCCAGAATACGCCGCCTGTCTTTGGCATCTACATGCTTCGTCTGGTGTTTGAGTGGCTACGGACACAAGGTGGTCTCGGCGCCGTGGCGGCCTGCAATGCCAGGAAGGCGTCCATCCTTTATGAAGAGCTCGACCGTAGCGAGTTCTACCGGAGTGTTGCTAATCCGACGAGTCGCTCGATGATGAACGTCACGTTCCGGTTGGCTGAACGGGACCTTGAGCCCAGGTTCGTCCGAGAGGCAGCAGCGGGTGGACTGGATGGCCTGAAGGGGCATCGGACGGTGGGAGGATTACGGGCATCTATCTACAACGCGATGCCGGAAGCCGGGGTCATGGCGCTCACAGAATTCATGCGGGAGTTTGAGCGCAGCAACGGTTGAGAGTCGGATAGTTGCAAAATTAGGCCGGTTTTTGCGCCCTGAAGGTGATTATGGTAGTGTTGACGGTCTTCGTTACTGTTGAGGTTTCTGTCGCCGATAGTTAGGTTATCGGCCTGGTGGCCGCGGAGGTTTTAAGTGCTTTCGTCCTTAGTTTTGACGCTGGTCGTTACTGTTGTCAGCGTGCAGATCGCTGTGTTTAGCACAACGATTTACCTGCACCGAAGTGTTACGCATCGTGCGATCCAGCTACATCCGGCTGTAGCGCTTGTGTTTCGAATGGCGCTGTGGCTGTCGACTGGCATAGTCGTCAAGCAGTGGGTAGCTGTCCACCGCAAACACCACGCATTTCCTGACGAGGCGGGCGACCCACACAGCCCGCATCTCGCTGGGTTCTGGTCGGTACAGCTTGGCAACGTCTTTCACTACGTCCGCGAAGCTCGGAAGCCTGAAGTTGTCGAGAAATACGCCAAGGACCTCCAGGATGATGCGTGGGACCGCTATCTCTTCAACAATGGTACGACTGGGGTCCTCGTGGGGCTCACTTTATTGTGCTTAGGCTTGGGCAGCTGGGGTCTTTTGGCAGGTGCGCTGCACGGGATCAGTTACGTTTTCATCCTGTCGCCGTCGGTCAATGGGCTCTGTCACGTTTTTGGTCGCAAGAACTTCGACAACACAGCGACGAACCTGCAGTCGGTTGCGTTTCTGACCGGTGGTGAAGGCCTCCATAATAATCATCACGCCTTCCAGAGAAGTCCGAAGTTCAGTTATCGTGCTAGCGAGTTTGACCCAGCTTGGCCGGTGATCTGGGTGCTGACTAAACTCCGGTTAGCGCAGCCGTACAAGACCATTAAAGAGGCGCTAGCACAGCCTCAAGAATCCTGAAATTCGAGTCGGGACGTGTCCTGGGATGACCGCTGGTTAAACCGCGGCGACGGTTGACTGTGCGTGAGAGGAAGTTCAGAAATTCGTCGTGGACTCAATGGGTGGGCACCGGCGGTGCGTGCACCACACAGGGTGTAGGGCGCGTATGAGGTAACTGTATGTTCGTTGTATCCGTGTTGTTATCGCTCGTCGTTGGAATAGCTGTTCCGATCACTGAAGACCAGACCGGTCAGGGCACCATTCGAGGAGCGGTTCTCGACGAAACCGGAGCTGTTATCCCCGGTGCGGCCGTAACGGTAACGAATTCGGTAACGGATGTGGCTACCAGTGTTGTAAGTGACCAACAAGGCCGCTTTGAATTCCTTGATGTGGAGGTTGGCTCCTACGAGGTCGTTGTACTAATGTCCGGATTTAAGACCGAGACAGTGGTTGTCACGGTCGTCGTGGGTGGTACACCGACGTTGGACATCACGCTAGAAATTTTGCCACTCACCGAATCCGTAACGGTAACCCGTACCCTCCAGGACCGGAGCGCCGTTCCTGCTGCAGTTACCGTTATCGAGGGCGACGAAATCCAGTTCGCTCAACGCCAAGAGGCCCTAGCCGAGACGCTGCGCGGGATTCCTGGCCTGTTTGCTGAAAACCGGCGCAACTTTAGTCTTGCAGGGGGGGTGCAGGCCACGATTCGGGCACCGATGGTCGGATTCGGGATGCGAGGCATCCAGGTGTTTCAGGACGGTATCCCGCTCACGACCGCGGACGGTACCACGCAACCGACAAACCTCGATCTTGGCTCCGCCGGTCGTTTGGAGGTCATCCGGGGACCCAATTCTGTGCTCTACGGCAATGCAGCTGGCGGGGTGCTCAGTCTGTGGACGGCCTTTCCTTCATCCAGGCGCTTCGAGATTCAACCCGACATCCAGTTTGGTAGCGACGGATACCAAAGACAGCAGGTTAAGGTTCACGGGACGTCCGGGCAGACGAGTTACTTGGTCAATGCTAACCGGTTTGAGACCGATGGCTTCCGCCAGCACAGCAAGGCTGAGGTTCGGCGGGCTAACTTGGTCGTGCGGAGAGCAGTATCGTCGAACACCGAGTTGCGTGGCATGTTCAATCTTTTCGACATGCCGTTTGGAGAGAGTGCCAGCACGCTTAATGAGTCGGACGCTCGCAATAAGCCGAAGAGTGTTCGGGGATTAGCCATTACTCAGGGATGGGGTGAAGCCGCGACCCAGGGTCAGGGTGGCGTCACGCTCGAGCACGCGTTCAGTGGGGGACAGGTGTTACGTGCTACCGGCTGGGCCGCTTGGCGTGACCTCTATAACCCCATTCCATTTAGGATCATTGACCTCAGTCGTAACGCTGGGGGCTTTCGCTCGGAAATAACGGGCGGCCGACAGGCTGGTTCGGTCCCGATACACTGGACGACAGGTTTCGACATGTCGTATCAGCGTGACAATCGATCCGAATTCGGTAATGCAGGGGTACCGACCGGTGGTTCATCCGCCGAGCGAGGTAGCCTTCGAGTCAAGCAGTTGGAAGAGGTGCGTTCCCTCGCGCCGTTCGCGCAGGTGACCCTAACGCTTCATCCGCGCTGGCTTGCCACCGCGGGTGTCCGGTATGACTACTACGATTTCAATGCCACCGATAGGTTCCTGACCGACGGCAACCAGTCAGGAGGGCGGACTCTGGACGCTGTGAGCCCGATGGCGGGGGTGACCTTCGCGGCCTCTGACGAACTAAACCTCTACACCAACCTCTCAACAGCCTATCAGACGCCGACGACCGTCGAATTGTCGAACAAGCCAACCGGGGAGGGAGGGTTCAACGAGAACCTCAACCCCGAAGACCTTCGGAGTTTTGAGGTTGGTGCGCGTGGCACGGGTGGAGAAGGGCGTGTGCGATATGAAGTCGCCGCTTACTTTTCCACTTTGAATAATGCGTTTGTTGAATTGCAACGGCTCGACGAGCAGACCTACTTTCAAAATGCTGGGGAATCATCGCGCAATGGGCTTGAGGCACGTGTTGACTGGGCACCTATCCCTCGCACGAACGCGTATGCCTCGTATACCTATCAAGATTTTGAGTTTGTNCGCTTTCAAACGGACGATAAGAATTTTTCAGGCAACATTGAACCNGGCGCCCCGCCGCATCAGTTGTTCTTGGGTGGCAGTTACGAAACTCCGTTTGGCCTCCGTTCGGTCGCGCAATTTCGATGGGTCGATGCGTTTCCAGTCAACAATGCCAACACAGCGTCGAACTGGTCGTATGAGGTGGTGGACCTCAGGTTTGGTTGGGATGGNGAGTGGAACAATGTGGCGCTCCAGCCGTTCTTCGGCATTGATAACCTGTTCGATAAACGGTACAACGCCTCCACGATCCCGAATGCCTTTGGGCGTCGCTACTATGAACCAGCTCCGGGTCGGGAAGTATACGTGGGCTTGAGAATCGGGGGAGGACTCCAGTAGCCGCCGTGGTGGGCTTCTCGATTCCCTCGGTCGATGACCGCGTTGTTGTCTGAATTATTCCCATGCGACAGACGCAAGGGTCGCTCGTCTGTTCTCACTGCGGGAAGCTGGTCGGTATTAACGAGCCGA
Source organism: Acidobacteriota bacterium (assembly GCA_002717745.1). GTDB lineage: Bacteria > Acidobacteriota > Vicinamibacteria > Vicinamibacterales > UBA823 > UBA11600. The sequence goes on along the minus strand of PBBF01000026.1, from coordinate 9,702 downwards.
CCTGTCCGTTTTGCGGGGCNTGGCGGCCTGGTCTCTATNGGTGGGCGCCGNNCCTCCAACGTCTCGTCGGACGACANCCTNGANCTNTTNTCACTGATNGTCGCAACNTGNGTCANTCTGTACGCGATTGCGTTACTCCTCCAACCCGAGGNNATCACCCAGTTNCGAGGAGGCATNCTATCNNTCCTCTCACCGGGCNNNCGAGCACTCTATCAGCTTGGCATGACNGGTGGTCNTGCTTGGCANCTCGGTTGGTGGTGGACGCTGTTCACCGCAATCTACCTGCACGGTNGCCTGCTNCACATCGNGTTCAANGTGTATNTGGATNCGGAACCTNGGACCNNNGGTNNNCGAGGTNTTCGGCCCGGCNCGCGCGTTCGTNCTNTTTAATCNTGGCCGGGGCGTTCGGNTNTCTTGTCTCGAANNTGATGANCGGNNNGCCAACGATCGGNGCGTCNGGNNGNNTNTTTGGNCTTCTNGNGGCGCTGATNGTCTANGGNCGNCGACGCGGCAGNTCGATGATGTCNCAGCANCTCTGGCAGTGGGCNATCNTNNTGTTCGTGTTCGGCTTTCTCATGCCAGNCATCAACAANTGGGCTCACGCCGGCGGATTCGCTGGTGGGTGGGGTTGTGCTTACTTGATGGGATTCATTGATGAACAGCGAGAGAGTACGGCAATGGNACTGCTNGCNNTCGCTTTTATCGGTGTCACGGNGATCGGNATCNTNCTGTCTTTCACGAAAGTCACCGGCANNCTGCTGGCTGGCTAGGGCGAACTTACTCTTCGGCCGACCGGGGTTTGCGCCGCCGTCGCCGCCTGCGCCGCCGAACTTTGGTGGTGACCGGACGTTCGCCTAAGTTGGCTACAAAGCTCTGCCAGCGCTTGAGCGTTTCAGGCGCGTCACCGTGGATTTCCAGCCACGTCAGCGCTTCATCGAACACNCTGCGATGGGTCAATCGCCGAGTGGTGCGTTCTGGGAGCTTGGAATCGCNCAACCGCNGTTGNAGGCTNATGATTTGGCGGAGGCTCTCGACTTGTCCTNNNGCGACCGGGAGCGCACCGAGAGTGAGTGGGGCGTCCTGCCGCCCGGGCAAAAGCCCGGTTGGAACAANGAGTGACCCCAGCAGAATCGGATTCGTTAACGTTGCCGGTGCCGAATCGAAACGAGCCCGATAGTTGTCAAGCGCGTGAAGGGACTGCCATAGTCGGTCGGAATGGTGCCGATGTAGCTCAGGACTGATCTGAGCGAGCACACGCGCTTCACTGAGAGCTCGAAACGTGCGTTCGGCTGAGCCACTACGAAGAATCTTATAGAGTTCTTCTAACATGCGCGGCGGCGCAGCCTGCCGAATTTCCCCACGGTGCTTGGCGATTGCGTCAGTAATCGGCTGCTCAATCTTGAAATCAAGCCTTGCGGACAAAGCGATTGCACGTAGCATTCGCACGGGGTCCTCNAGGAAGCGTTCCTCAGGCTTACCGATGCAGCGGATCAGTCCAGCTTTAAGGTCTTTGAGNCCGCCNACGTAATCGATAATNGAAGAGGTTGCAATGTCGTAGAACAGCGCATTCACGGTGAAATCGCGTCGAAACGCATCNTCCTCGGGANTGCCGAAGGTGTTGTCGCGCCGAATGACTCGGCTTCCGGGCTGGTGCGGCGTCTCATGCTTCTGACCTGCACGATCGNNCTGGGCAGGATCGGGATCTCGTTCTGAGCCGGGTGTTACAAGTCGACGGAAAGTGGCGACCTCGATCGTCTTGAGGCCAAATTTCACATGTGCGAGCCGAAAACGACGACCAATAATCCAGCAGTTACGAAACAGTCGCTTAACCTGATTCGGATGGGCCGAAGTGCCGAGGTCGAAGTCTTTTGGTCGTCGNCCGATGAGNAGNTCGCGCACGCTCCCNCCCACCAAATAGGCAATGTGGTCGAATTTCTGGAGACGGTATANAACCTTGAGCGCATCCGGGTCGATNTGANTCTTNGAGAGCGNGTGNTCCGNGCGGGGAACGACGAGGGGNTTAGCCATCCNTTNGGGNGATCATAGCAAAGAGGACNAATGNGNGAGCNCAGGGTGCTGAGGATTANGGCTTTGCGTCCTTCCAGGTNCGGCCAACGCCGATATCCACNGTCAACGGNACNCTGAGATCNGCGGCGTGTTCCATTCGGTCCTTCACCAACTCCGAGAGGGTGTCNGCCGACGCTTCCTTCACNTCAAGCACCAGCTCGTCATGGACGGTTAAAATCATCTTGGCATCGTCNCGATCCANNAGGTCGGTATGNAGCGCTATCATGGCGCGCTTGAGAATGTCTGCCGCCGAGCCCTGGATAGGCATGTTGACNGTTACGCGCTCGGCCGCTGATCGNANNTGATGATTGCGACTGTTGAGTTCTGGCACGAGGCGACGGCGGCCGAACATNGTCNNAACGGATCCNGANTGTNTCGCNGTCGNGANCANGTTGTCNATGAACTGGCGAACTGCTGGAAAGCCGTCAAAATAGNCATCGATGAATTCCTGTGCGGCTTGCGGGTTCACGCCGATGTCTTTGGCNAGCGTAAAGGCTGTCTTCCCATANAGCANNGCATAATTNACGATTTTCGCCCTTCGGCGNAGTTCGTGTGGGTCNAGACNNCTGTCGGTCCCAAANAGTTTCAACGCNGTCTGAGTGTGGATATCATCACCNCGNTGGAACGCTGCGATCAGCGTGTCATCCGTCGAGAGGTGAGCGAGGACACGNAGTTCGATNTGNGAATAGTCNGCTGAAATTAANAGACANCCCGGCTCTGCGGTAAAGGCTTCGCGGATCCGTCGGCCGNTCTNGGTGCGNATNGGGATGTTCTGNAAGTTCGGGTCGCTNCTACTTAGCCGCCCNGTCGCAGCCACNGCCTGATTAAACGAGGTATGGANACGCCCCGTGTCGGGATTCACGAGTTNNGGAAGTGCATCGACGTAAGTACTCTTGAGTTTTTGCANCGANCGCCAGTCCANNACCAANCGNGGCANCTCGTGTGTGAGTGCNAGTTCCTCGAGCACNTCCACNGCNGTTGAAGNCGCCCNGGTCTTNCCGGTGCGCTTNNATGNNGGCAGNTCGAGTTTTTCGAACAAGATTCTAGCGAGCTGTTTCGGTGAGTTGATGTTGAATTCTTCGTCGGCCAGACGGAAAATCTGTTCACGATAGCCGTCCAACTCAACTTCCAGTTGAGCAGATTGTTCAACGAGTACCGCGGTGTCGAGACGGACCCCTGCCTGCTCAATGCTGACGAGGTTGTTCACGAGTGGAAGCTCAAGTTCGCGATACACCGCCAATAAATCTTCGCGCTGTAACGACTCCTGGAAGCGATCGCATACCTGCAATATGAGGTCCGCACGTTCGGCAGCGAACGGCATCACGGTACTGACAGTGAGCTCACTGAACGGAGTTGCCTTCGCACCTTTACCCCGGAGCGATTCCTCTGTCATCGCTTGGTAGCCAGTCTCATCGAGGGCAGCATCTTCAAGCCGGTGTGCTGACTTCGTGGCATCGAGCACATAGCTGGCGAGCATCGAGTCATCAGTCATGCCAGTTAGCTTGATGCCGAGGCGCTGTAGCACGATTGCAGCAAACTTCAGATCGTGACCGACGGTGGCGACCTCCGGGTCCTCAAGGACGGGTTTCAAGAGCGCCAAAGCATCGGCTGGACTAAATTCCGTGGGGATATCGAGTGCCGTATGTCCCAGTGGAATGTACCAGGCGGACCGTGGTGCAACAGAGAATGCCACGCCAACGAGTTTGGCCCGCATGGCGTCCGGGAGGTCTGTTAACAGGTGTAGTGCGTAACGCCCAGTGTTTCGAAGCGAGGTGACTAGTGAGTTGAGGTCCACAGCGGTGGAGACGAGGCGGTAGTCGACGTTAGTCGTATTGACGGTTGGCGTGTAATTAGCGAGCAGCGTGCGAAACCCGAGCTTGGAGAACAATTCGAAGCAACGCTCCGGCTGAGGGCCGCTAAACCGAGTTTGGTCGAGGTCAAGTTGGATCGGTGCATCGGTTCGGATCCGAACCAAGTCGCGGCTCTGGCGCGCCAACTCGGCGTGTTCGGTGAGCGCGGTGCGGTATTTGCGCTGTGGAAGCTCTTGGGCTTTGGCCAGGATCTCGTCGAGCGTGCCGTGTTCACTAATGAGCGCTCGGGCCCCCTTTTCCCCGATTCCCGGCACGCCCTTCACGTTGTCAACGGCATCACCCATAAGTGCCAGCACGTCGACGACCTGATCGGGCCGTGCTCCGAATTTGGCGAGGACGTGGTCGGAGTCATACCACGTGCCCTCATCCCGCGGATTGAATACGGTGACACCATCACGGACGAGCTGAAAGAAATCTTTATCACCCGTGACTATGATGACGTCGATATTTTTGTCCGTCGTCTGGTTGGCTAGGGTGCCGATTACGTCGTCGGCTTCGTAGCCCTGCAATGTGATCACGGGTACCCCGAGCGCTTCGCACGCCTCATGCACCCAGGGCACCTGTTCAACGAGGTCATCGGGCATTGGAGCGCGGTTAGCCTTGTAATCGGCGTCAAGTTCTTCGCGGAAGGTTGGACCAGCTACATCGAACGCGGCGACAATGTAGTCAGGCTTCTGATCGTCAAGAAGTTTACGTAGCATCGTAACGAAACCATAGACCGCGTTCGTGGATTTGCCGTCGGGGCCAGTAAGCCCACGGATAGCGTGGTAGGCTCGGTACATCTGCGAGCTACCGTCAATCAACATCAACCGCGTTCGTTGAGCGATCACAGCGCCAGAATTGTTCCAATGCCCGCGACGATCAGCAGAATCTGTCTGACGGCGCCGGTTCCGATGGTTTCACCTTTATGGAGCCCCGGAATCAGGTCGGACATTGCGACGTAAAGAAAGCTGCCAGCGGCTAGTGCCAGGAGATAGGGCAGCGTGTGCGGTAGGGTTTCGGTTGCTGCGTAGACGATGACTGCACCTCCAACAGCGCTCGATGCCGAAAAAGCGTTGAACCAAAGTGCTCGTCGCCTGGAGTAACCAGCATTCAGCAGAATCGCGAAGTCACCAACCTCTTGTGGAATCTGATGGGCCGCGACGGCCAGAGCGGTACTGATGCCGAGTGGAACTGAGACCAGTACCGCTGCGGCTATGATCGCACCATCGGCAAGATTATGCAGAGCACCTCCGATGAGGATGAGTGTCGCACTCGAATCGTGAACATCGCAGTCCTCGGTATGGCAGTGGCGCCACAGCACGAATTTCTCAATTATGAAGAGCGCCAGAATTCCTGTTAGGAGCGCGCCAAAGACCGGTGCAGGGGCGAGCTGGCTCAGTGCTTCAGGCATTAGGGCCAACAGTGCCACACCAAGAAGTGTTCCTACCGCGTAGCTCAGTAGCCAGGGAACAATCCGATTGCGGGATGCTGAAGAGAGGGGTAGTAGTGCTGAGGCGATTAGTAACCCCCCCATACTCCCAACCAAGCTGAGCCCCACGGCTGTAAGAAGTAATGACATCCGTCTGAGATGATAGCTCAGCGGCCATGTGAGAGTCGAAGCACCACGCTAGGCACCGAAATAATTGGAGCACTATTCTGATCTGATTGCCTTGAACGGACTGGGTATGAAGTAGGCTCGAGCAGTGGGTCACTTCCCATTTATTTGGATGCTATCGGATGCCACGCTGGCCGACCGGAAATGACCATATGGTACCGCTGACAGAGCCTAACAAGTGGGTGTTAGGTGGTCGGCTTGCCGCCTTCGGTAAAAGCGAGTCCATCTCGTTCGGCTAGCTGCCGAATCGCTATAAACCCCTCGGCATCGAGCGCGCCTTCGGCGCCGCCAGACGTCAGATAGGTCGCGTCGAGAACGGGTCTACGAAGTAACGCCCAGAGGCCGCTTCGTGGGACCCTCTCGATAATAAGACACCGCCCGCCTCGGCGGAGCACTCTCAGTGTTTGCTGTAGACATCTGACTCGTCGTTCCGGTGTGAGGACACCAATCAGATCCCAGAGCACCACAACGTCGAACGAAGTGTCCTCATAAGGAAGGGCGTCGTACTGCGCATGGTCGATTTCTGCCAGTACACCTGCCTTGGCAATTGTTTTCCGACCACGAACACACTCCTCCGAGTTGTCGTCGATTGCACAGGCATTTCCTGTGAGCCCGACTTTCGCCGCTATGGCAGCAAACATTTTTCCATTGCCGCATCGCAGCTGCAGGAGTCGATCGCCCATCTTTACGCCAGCCATCGACACTTCAAGTGCGTGTGGACCCAAACCTTCGCGGAATAACTTCATTGACGACCTCATGATATAGTTTCCCGCCGTGAAAAGGCTGAAGGATATAGCACCCGCAAAAGGGAAGTTGGGAGTTTTACTTGTCGGTCTCGGTGCTGTTAGCACCACATTGATTGCTGGTGTACACGCCGTCCGCAGAGGTCTAGCTGCACCCATTGGCTCACTAACACAGATGGGCACGATTCGCCTGGGAAAGCGGACCGATGGCCGCTCTCCACTCATCAAGGACTTTGTACCACTCGCATCGCTTGACGACGTTGTCTTCGGTGTTTGGGACATTTTCGAAGATGATTGCTATGAGGCTGCCCGCACAGCCGGTGTTATCGCGCCGGATTTATTGAGTCAGTTGAAAGGCGACTTATCGGAGATTAAGCCTTGGCCGGCAGTTTTTGACCGCCATTATGTCAAACGGCTCGACGGTCCGAACGTCAAGAAAGGGGCGACAAAGCGCGATCTATCCACCGCTGTGCGCGCTGACATCCAGCAATTCAAGGAAGCGAACCAAATCGATCGGCTCGTCATGATTTGGTGTGGTAGCACTGAAATCTTTATGACCGAGGGCGACGCTCACGCATCGCTGTCGGCGTTTGAGCAAGCACTTGACGAGAATGATCCGGCCGTACCCTCCAGCATGATTTACGCTCATGCGGCGTTGAAGGAAGGGATTCCGTTCGCAAACGCTGCGCCTAACCTGACAGTCGACACATCAGCAATGCTTGAGTTGGCTGCGGAGACCGGGTCACCCCTTGCTGGGAAGGACCTGAAGACCGGCCAGACGCTGATGAAGACGATCGTAGCACCCGGGTTGAAGGCTAGATTGCTCGGCGTGTCTGGTTGGTATTCCACGAATATTCTTGGAAATCGCGACGGCGAGGTGCTGGACGATCCGGAATCGTTTAAGACAAAGGAAGAGAGTAAGAAATCGGTACTTGACTACATTTTACAACCCGATCTGTATCCGCTGCTCTATGAAAAGCTGTGTCACGTCGTACGCATTAACTACTATCCACCTCGTGGCGACAACAAAGAAGGTTGGGACAATATCGATCTGGTCGGCTGGCTCGGCTATCCGATGCAACTCAAGATAAATTTTCTATGTCGGGATAGCATATTAGCGGCGCCACTTGTGCTGGATGTGGCACTATTTCTCGACCTAGCGAAACGAGCGGGCATGAGCGGCATCCAAGAGTGGCTCTCGTTTTACTTTAAGAGCCCGATGCATGCTGCAAATATTTATCCAGAGCACGACCTATTCATTCAGTTGATGAAGTTAAAGAACACCCTCCGTCATCTCCGCGATGAGGATCTGATTACGCATCTTGGTCGTGAGTACTACGACTGAACGTGACTGCCAGTTCGCACCCCTGATCGGGACCCAGTTGAGAATGACGGGTACGCCTCAAGCTGTTCTGTGCGGTGTGTTCCTTAGTGTTTGAGTCGCTTTTTCGATCATCTCTGCGTCTGGTCTATGTTGCCCTTTCAGGGTTGGTGTTTAAAGGAAGGTAGTAGCGCTGGGACTGGACGGACGCCGACGTCTTGATTTCTCGAATATGATTCTGGCCTGATCTCTGGTATCACCAAAAAGACTGGCCGGAAAGGATTTCATGGCTAAGACACCAAGCGGCCCCCGGAAGGAAATTGACGCTCTACTCGACGAGCGACGCACATTCGTCCCGCCCTCAACATTTAGCGATGTAGCCAATGTGTCAGACCCAGGAATCTACGACCGCGCTGGAGCCGACCCGGAAGCGTTTTGGGAAAGCTTTGCCCGCGAGCTTGAGTGGATTGAGCCCTGGAGCAAGGTGCTCGAATGGAATCCACCGAACGCCAAGTGGTTTGTCGGTGGCAAAATTAACGCAAGCGTCAATTGTATTGATCGTCATGTTCGTACCGCTCGGCGTAATAAGGCTGCGCTCATCTGGGAAGGCGAGCCTGGCGACCGCCGGACGCTGACCTACTTCGACCTATACCGCGAAGTCAATGCTTTCGGCGGCGTGCTGAAGTCACTTGGCGTACGACGAGGCGACCGGGTAGCGCTTTACATGCCTCTAGTGCCGGAATTGGCAATCGCCATGCTCGCTTGCGCACGGATTGGCGCAGTGCACAGTGTCGTCTTTGGCGGTTTCAGTGCCGAGTCACTGCGTGACCGGATTAACGACGCGGAAGCCTGTGTGCTTGTAACAGCTGACGGCGGCTACCGCCGTGGCCAGGTCGTGCCTCTGAAGCAGATGGCTGATGATGCCCTACGTGAGACGCCATCGATCAACCATGTCGTAGTTGTGCGGCGGCAAAAGCACGACCCAGTACCGGTAACAATGCAGCCAGACCGTGATCACTGGTATCACGAACTGATGATGAAAGCGCCATTGGTCTGCGATCCTGAAGAGATGGATGCCGAGGACCTGCTTTACATTCTTTATACGTCTGGTACCACAGGGAAACCAAAGGGAATCGTTCATACGACCGGTGGTTATTTAGTTGGGACCTATGCCACGACCAAGTGGGTCTTTGATTTGAAAGAGGACGATGTGTATTGGTGCACCGCTGACATTGGCTGGGTGACCGGTCACAGTTATCTTGTCTATGGGCCACTCGCCAACGGTGCGACCGCCGTCATGTACGAGGGCGCACCGGACTGGCCCGCAAAAGATCGTCTCTGGGAGATTATTGAGCGCTACGGCGTCACTATTTTTTACACTGCGCCGACGGCGATCAGGGCGTTTATGCGATGGGGAACTGATTGGCCAGCCAAGCGGGACCTGTCGAGCTTGCGTTTATTAGGATCGGTCGGCGAGCCAATCAACCCCGAAGCTTGGATGTGGTACTACGAGTATATCGGCCGGCGGCATTGCCCGGTCGTGGATACTTGGTGGCAGACAGAAACCGGTGCCATCCTTATCACGCCACTTCCAGGACTGACGACGCTCAAACCCGGGTCTGCCTCACGCCCTTTTCCTGGCATTACTGCGGAGATTCGAACCGCCGATGGCCAGGTGGTAACTGAAGGTGGAGGACTACTCGCCATCACCAAGCCATGGCCATCAATGCTGCGTGGGATCTACGGAGATCCAGATCGGTTTGTCCAGCAGTACTGGAGCCAATGGTCTGACGGTATGTACTTTACTGGTGACGGTGCCAAGTTGGACGCCGATGGCTATTTTTGGCTACTCGGCCGAGTGGACGATGTACTAAACGTCGCCGGTCACCGGATTGGTACGATGGAGGTCGAGAGTGCGTTGGTCGACCACTCGGCCGTTGCCGAGGCGGCCGTTGTTGGGCGCACCCACGAAATCAAGGGACAGGCGATAGCTGCCTTCGTCACCATACGCGAGGGTGTTTCCTCCTCGGATGAACTCATCGAAAATCTAAAGAGCCACGTCGTGAAAAAGATCGGTGCAATTGCGAAACCTGATGTGATCCT
>PBBF01000025.1 GCA_002717745.1 Acidobacteriota bacterium | reverse complement strand
TAATCAGATCGGGAACCTGTTTCCGGACACTCAAAGTGTCCTTCAAGGAGCCCAACTTGTCAGCTGATACGAATTATACCGACGCGATAAACCCTGAATCCATGGCAACATTCAACCCCGAAAAGATGGGGAAAAGCACGATATTTCAGTCAGAACGCATTCTAGTCGGGTTAAATACTTTTGAACCGGGCCAAGCACACCAACTCCACACCCACGAGGGAATGGATAAAGTCTATCACGTGCTTAAGGGGCAAGGCCTATTCATCCTGGAGGACCGGGAAATAGAAATGGAAGCCGGACTGATGCTGGTCGCGCCGGATGGGATGCCCCACGGGATCCGAAATCATAGTAGGGACAGACTTATTGTGCTTGCCATTCTTGCACCGACTCCCTGACCCATAAAACCGCTTTGTCAGCCGCGTCCCATCCCGTTGGTAAGGGAGTTCCAGAGATCGATCGTTGGATTTCTTCGGATACGAATGCCCTCTCGCTGCTCAGCCGCCATCGCTCCCACATCGTGCTCCTGGTCACCAATGAAGGTGTCGAACATCCCGCTCATGATCTCTAGCGACTGCCTGACGCTCTCAGGCCTGAAGTGGTACCAGCCGTGCGGCTCCCCTCCGTAGACGACCCAATCGTACCAGTTGCCGTAGATCTCGGCCTGGACTCCGTACTGCTCGATCTGCTGGAAACGGGCCGCACCATCACCCTGTGAGTAGAGAAAGAGCAGAGGGACGTCGATACGCTCAGCTTGGTAGATGATCGATCGATCGAAGTAGTTACGCGGGTTCTCCATCGGGGTCCCACCAATCAGGTACCGATTCCAACCCTCCATGCTACCGTACGTCGAGAGCGTGACCAGGTCGGTGGAGCCATACCACACGACACCAGCCTTGAACCGCTCGGGTTCTTTGGTGACAGCTGTGGTCGTGAAGAAGCCCCCGGTCGATCCGCCGAACGCCCCGACGCGATCCGGATCGACCCAACCCTGCTCGACGAGAAGATCCATACCGATGAAGGCGTCTTTAAGGTCATGGTCGCCCCCATGCGTGTGGACAATCTGTCGGTACGCCTTCCCGCGCCCGGTGCTACCCCGGAAGTTCGGAGCGAAGACCAGATAGCCCCGGCTCACGAAGTACTGGATGTACGGGTGCCACTGCTTCGGATGCTGGCCGTTGGAGTTGGCGCGAAAGAAGAAGAGCCCCGGTAGCTGGTCGCCCGCCACGGCGCCCTGGGGCCTGTAGACGAGCCCGGCCACCTCCAGGCCTTCGTATCCAGTGTACTCAATGAACTCCGGCCACACGAATGCGCTAGGGTCACGGAGTTCTTCGCTCTGATGGTTGGTGATCTGGCGAGACTCACCGTCGCTCACGGAGATGATCCAGAGGTCACCGGTCACCTTGGGATCGGAGTGCGTGTATACGATCTGGTCTCCGGCGGGGTGCCACTCGTGAGTACCACGCGTCTGGCCCGTTGCTCGGGAACCCCCGTTTACTCCGCCCGCCGCGGTCAGTTGCTCCGCCTCTCCCCCGGCAGCCGGAATCCTGAAGATGTGATAGTCATAGTCGAGGTTCTTCGTGAAGGAGATCCACTCTCCGTCTGGCGACCACCGAGGCTCGCTGTGCTCGACGTCCTCGGTAAGGAGCATCGTAGCTTCACCTGTGGCTATGTCGATCACGCCTAAGTTGTTGAACCCGTTCCGGTCCGAGATGAATGCCAGCCTGGTCCGGTCCGGTGACCAGCGGGGCTCCGTATCTCGCCATTCGAAGGTGTTGGGCGTGAGCGGACGGGGCTCCCCGCCGTTGAGCGTCGCGACCCATACGTCCTGGTTGCTCTGGTCGTCATCCTCGGGCTTGGTGTTCCGGGTGAACGCGAACATCCTCCCGTCCGAGGACAGTTGTCCACTCTCTCCAGATGCGACCCTCGAGATCTCACCCGTCCGGATGTCCACTTCGGCTATTGAGTTGTCCCAGAACATCCCGGTGTTGAAGTAAATGCTACCGCTGTCGGGCGACCATGACACGTTGGCGTCATTGAGGGGGTGGTTGGTCAGTCGAGCCGGCTCGCCACCATTGGTAGGGATAATGAACAAGTCGCGAACATCTGTGCCACCGAAATCGGCCTCGAACGCAATCCATGCCCCGTCGGGGCTGAACCGCGGCCGCATCTCCCTCCCGGGCATCGACGTGATCTGCGTCGGCTCACCACCGCTGGTCGGGACTGTCCAGATATCGTACGTGCCTTCGGCAGCAGACTTGAAGGCGATCAGTTTCCCATCTGGCGAGACGTCGAACTCCTCAATCCACACCGTCTCGGCAAGCGCGCTGATCGAGAGGCCTTCTCGGAGTTCCGGGGGGTTGGCCCGAGGCTCCGGGTCGCACGCCGCCAGCGTTCCCAGACAGGCGATGCAGAACGTAAGGACGTTCTGATTCCGACCCACACGACCTCCTCCTACCCAACGGAGTCCCGCAGGGCGATTCCTACCGCACCAGCCTACTGACAGGAAACGCAGTTGTGGTTGTTTTTCGAGCCGAGGCTCTCAAGCAACGCCACGACCTCCGGAAAAACAGTCACCCGCTGGACGGGACCGTTTGCCATGTCGGCGGTTGTCTCACCCTTGCGGGTGACGGCAGACACGTCAGCACCCATCTCGATTAAATAGTTGATCAGCTCCACATCCCCCCGTGCCGCGGCGTTGTGGAGTGGGGTGAAACCATTGTAGTCCGGCATGTTCACATCCGCGCCGAGTTCCTCTATCAGATACTTCACGGACGGTGTCCAGCCGTTCGGCGCATGACGGTGGGCATTGCCGGCTAGGCCAAGCCCGTACCCGACACCGGACGCAGCGTGTATCGGATGAACCCCCTGCCCACCGACCGGAACCGCCGGCAACCCTGACGGATCCTCCTTATCCTTATCTTCATCTTCCTCTTCCGCACGATTCCCGGTGTTCTCCCGTCCTGGCGGCCGTAAAGTCGGGATCGCTGGGTCAGCGCCGTACGCGATCAGCAACCGCATCGCGTCTACGTCGGTCCCGTAGGCAGCCCGCCAGAACGGTGTCGCACCCCAAGTGTCCACGCCCAGAACGTTATGATTGAACGACGTATACCAGAGATGTCGCTCAAGCCGCACATCGGGGTCAGCGCCGGCTTCGAGCAGCGCCTGCATGAGCTCAAGGTACGTCGTCTGGTCCTGCTTGATCGCCGTAGGCTGAGGATAGAATGACTTCGGCACCCACTGCAGATGGACAGCCACGTAGAGGGGTGTCGCGCCTGGCGCACTGTGCAGGTTCGGATCGGCGCCCTGATCGAGCAGCCACATCGCGAGGGTAAAGTGGCCGTTGATCGTGGCGATGAGCAGCGCGGATGTGCCGTCCCCACCCGACACATGATCGATATCGACACCGCCTCCTTCCAGTAGCAGTTCCACGATCTCCTGGTGGCCCTCCCGGGCCGCGTAATGAAGCGCAGTATTGCCGCCCTGCTTGTTCACTAGCTGGTCGTAGGAGAAGGGGCGTTTCCTTTCATGCTCGACCGCATCATCGTCGGTGGCGTCATCCAACTCGTCTTTGGACTCGCCCTCGGGCTCGCTCTGCTCACCCTCCTTTTCTTCTTTTTCTTCGTCGTCCTGGTTCGTCCCGTCCACTGGGCGATCGACGATGACGGCTTCGCCATAGAGGGCAGCCAGCCGTTCGCTTCTCTCCTGGATCTCAACCCGGTCGTCAGCCGCCATGGCAGCGTAGTCGACGACGATTGTCTCCAAAGCTGCCTCGGCGCCTGCGTGGAGCAGCACTTCCACCACGTCCACTCGCCCGTACGCGGCAGCGAACATCAACGGAGTCTGACCCTTGGTCAGCTCCACGGCATCCAGGTTCGCCCCATGCGAGACCAGCACCGACGCTGTCTCAGAACTCCCGGCAGCGGCGGCCAAGTGGAGCGCAGTCTCACCCGTGCTGGTAGCTGCCTCAATGGGTGCGCCGGCATCCAGCAGCTTGTCGACGACCGCTGCGCTTCCCGTGCGGCTTGCAACCAGCAAAGGTGTGAAGCCGCCTAACCGTGTTGTTGCCTCAAGGTTGGCACCAGCAAACACAAGCACTTCGGTCATTTCCACCGCGTCGTGCTCGGCCGCCCAGTGGATGGCAGTCATGCCGTCACCTTGCGCTGCATTCACGTCCGCACCACCGCGGAGCAGCTCACGGACTCGCTCCGTATCGCCACGCATCGCGGCATCCGCCACAGGTGAGTCGGGAGGGACCGCGGCGGTCATCAATAACACCGCGAATAGCGCGACCACGGATCTCATGGCAATCAAGGTAAAACTTTTGGTGAGGTAATTGAGAACGCACCCGTGCTATCCCCAAAGCTATCTAGGTCGTCTAGTCCCAACTGGTGCAGCAACGCGAGCATCACGTTCGCCATAGGCGTGCCGTCCGGAGCCTTGACGTGAAGGCCACCGTTGAGTTGACCGTTGCCGCCGCCTAGAACGATAAACGGCACTCGCCGGTGATTGTGGAGGTTTCCGTCACCCATAGGCGATCCATAAAGAATCATCGTCTTGTCGAGAAGGCTCGCGTCGCCCTCCATCGAATCACTCAGCCTGTCGAGTAGATACGGCAACAAGCCTACGTGGTATTTGTTTATCTCATAGAAGTCACGGACTCCCGTTTCCCCGGTAGCATGGGACTGTGAGTGGTAGCCAGTGGGCACTCCCGTCTCAGGGAACACCCGCCCAGAAACGTCCCGGCTCATCTTTAACGAGAAGACCCTTGTGACATCCGATTCGAACGCAAGCGTCTGTAGATCAAACATCAGGTGCATATGCTCGGTGTAAGAATCCGGTACCCCGGCAGGTGCACCGGGCAACTCACGAGCGGCCCCGCTGCTGTTCTGTGCCTCGATCCCCTGGAGGCGGCGCTCGAGCTCACGGATGTTCTCCAGATAGCGGTCTACACGGGCCTGGTCTTCCGACGGCAACGTTGCCATGAGCCGGCTAACCTCGCCGGTGACCCAGTCAAGGATGCTGGTATGCGACCTCCGACGCCTAGCCCGTTCCTCGGCGGTACCTCCAGCGCCAAAGAGCTGGTCGAACGCCGCTCGTGGATCACGGATCATGGGCAGTGGCTCGTCTGGAGACGCCCAGCTGATCGTGTCCGTATAGACGCACGCGTAACCATACCCACAACCCCCAGCCTGATCGACATTCTCGATGCAGAGCTGCATCGAGGGAATCGGCGTCTCCTGCCCGAACCGCTGAGCGAAGAGCTGGTCCATCGATGTGCCGACGAAAACCGCTGAGCCTTCAGTCTGTCGTGGGTGTGCCTGCGTCAAGAAAACCGCGCTCGACCGGAAGTGGTCCGCACCGATCTCCTTGGGTGCAAAAGCTTCGGCCATCCGGACGTCAGTATTGCTGACAATCGCAAGCTTGTCCCTGTAGGGCTCGAGCGGGAGAAGCGCACTCGGCGCCAAGTCGAAATCCCGCCCGACAGCCGCAGGTGCCCACAGATTCTCTGAGGCACCCCACGCGTTGCTTCCGGCAGCTCCGTGAGAATTCTCGATCGCGATCAGACGCGGCTTGTCCAGCGCCTTCGAGGTCTGGGCCCCGAGACGTCCGGCCGGAATCATACTGTCGAGAAGAGGCAGTGCTACCGCAGCGCCGACTCCGCGAAGGAAGGTGCGGCGTGGAAGATGCATTCCCGTGATTAACTTCATCTGATCATCTCCTGTCTTTCTAAACCTAATCCGATATCGCTCTCAGTGCTCTCTAGCGTCGCGGGCACCTGCCTCATCCTGAACGCGTCACTCTCGATGACACCGAGGACGAAGGCCGACACACGATACTGTTCGACCTCAGCATCGGCGACGATCGTCCGAACTTGCGGCATATCGTAGTACTCGACGCGGCGCCCGAGTGCGTACGCCATCAGATTCACTGTGAAGTTGCGGAGGATCGGGATCGGCATCGCCATCAGAGCTTCCCGAAGATCCGCTGGGCTCGCCAGAGGTGTCCCATTGTACATTACGCTACTGACGTCGACCGTGGTGCCATTCTCTCGGATCCGCCAGCGGCCCGTCACGTCAAAGTTGTCGAGTGCCAACCCGATCGGGTCAATGAGCCGATGACACGAGTTGCAACTCGGATTCTCACGGTGCATCTCGAGACGCTCCCTCGTCGTGAGCAGCCTGCCCTGCTCAGCGACGTTGGTCTGGTCGAGAGACGGAACGTCAGGCGGCGGCGGCGGCGGCGGGGCGCCCAAGATGACCTCCGACACCCATTTGCCCCGGTTCACGGGTGAAGTCCGATTCGCCAGCGACGTCTGTGCCAACACACTGCCGTGACCAAGGATGCCCCTACGCCGGTCTGTCGGATACTGCACTCGCCGGAACTCCTCGCCGTACACGCCGGTGATGCCGTAGTGCTCAGCGAGAACCTCGTTCAGGTAGGTGTAGTCCGTGGTGATAAGCTCAAGAATGGGACGGTCGTCGCGGACGAGACCGTAGAAGAACAGCTCAGTCTCGCGCTGCATCGCGTCGGCGAGTTGCAGCGCGTAGTCCGGAAAAAGGACCACGTCCGGATCAAGCTCTTTGAGATCTGACAACCGGAGCCATTGGGCGGCAAACCGCGTACCGAGCGCTTCGGCACGCGGATCGGCGAGCATCCGACGCGCCTGAGTCAGAAGGACTTCAGTGTCCGAGAGATTTCCGTCGTTCGCCACTGCCCTCAGCTCGTCGTCGGGAGGAGCACCCCAAAGGAAGAACGAGAGGCGTGAAGCCAGATCAGAGTCGCTGATGCGGTAGACCTCACCCGCCACGGCGTCTTCCGGTATCTCCTCGAAGCGGAAGACAAAGTGGGGACTCGCGAGCGTCGCCTCCAATGCTGAGCGGATTCCCATCTCAAAGCCAGCTTCGCCCGCGCCGGCCTCATAAAAGTCCATAAGGCCATCGAGTTCCACATCCGACAGTGGCCTGCGATATGCCCGGGTCGCGAGCCTGGAGACGATCTCCTCAGCGCACGGTCGCGTCTCGTCTGCCTGCGTGGGGCGACACGTGAAGATGCGTCGGCGAATCGGCGTCTCCGATACCCCAGTCACCATCCCCGGCCCTTTGATGACGAGGTCACGCATGTGGGGCGGCGTGTTGATGCCGTACCCGATCCCAATCTGCGTTTCGGGGATGCTGTGGCCGTGCGCCGAGAACAAGTCGTCGACCGGACCACGCTCGGTCGGGACGAAGACCGCCGAGATACGCTGTGGGCCGGCACGGACAGGAATCGGACCCGTCTCGAGAATCAAGCCTTTACCGCCCGGATCACCCTCCGACCAGAAGCGGTCGATCGGCATGAGTGCCACCCGCTCTCCGTTGACCGATACTTCGACTTGCTCTCCGGGCTCGTTCCTGCCGAAGAGAAAACCTTCCGGGGAGTAGTGGAAGGTCATCCGGAAGTCGTAGGTCCCATCGGCCGGGAAGTTATGCGTCACCGAAACGCCAGCGCGCGAGCCGTACGGAGCACCCTCTACTCGGTCACGCTGAGACGAGAGCCTAGGGATGCGATACGTCGTCTCCTTGGTGCCCGCCGTGGGGTCCCCAACGGCCAGGCTCGCGATCTCGCTGGCAGCGTTCAAGTACGCCGCCATGAGTGTGGGCGACAGCATCTGTACGTCAGCGATGTTGTCGAAGTTCGCACTCTTGGTGTCGGAAGGCAGATATTGCGCGGGGTCAATCTCAAGACCCAGGAGGTCGAGGATGGATCTCTCGTATTCGGGGCGATTCAGCCTCTGGAAGACTCTGCTCCCCGGTGTACGACGAGTTTGTCCCGCGGCATCGACGGTCTGCTCCAGCGCCTCGACAAGTGTCAATAAGGTGTCAGCGGACGGACGGAGGACTCCGGGGGGCGGCATCATACCCACCCGTAGCTTCATGATCATCTTCTCGCTAGTCGGAGCAAACTCCGCGGCCATCCCGACGCTGAAGTCCTCCAAGGACAAGTTGCCCCGCAACCTGCGATTATTGTGACAGCGGACACAGTATTCCTGTATCACCTCGTCGAGATCGGCAACTGATGGGTCGCCGAAAGGCCTCTGCTCGTGGCCGGTGGACGACGACTGTGATGGCCCAAGCAGGGCAGCCCGGTCGCCATGCGCAGCCGGGTTACCCACTAGTACAAGCAGTGCGCCGGAGATGGCTACCGTAACATTGATAGTCCTCATTTCTTGCATCCCCTACCTATTGGCGATCTTCTCTCTGATGATATCAGACGTCCACTGTGCGCGCACTTCCGAGATCTTCCTGGCCAACTCGAGTGACCGCTCAAGGTCGGCTAGAGACACGCCGTTGATGACGGCCTGGTCAGCCTCCACACGCTCGGTCCAACGCACCGAGTTGATGTCGTCAAGCATCATGTTGAGCGTGATGCCAGGGCTATCGTGCAGGCCGTCGCTGGGCATACCGTCTCTCGTGACCCCCTCGTCACGCAAGACGTTTGGCACACCATCCGGTCGGCGATAGTACTCACCGATGTGGTGCACAGCGGCCTCGCCGTTCCACGCGGCTGTGAGGCGTTCGGCCACTGCCTCCTGCCCCCCCTGATTCCCGCCGCTATCGCCAATGAAGATGATGTTCTCGAAGCCATGCATCTTGAGGCTGTGAGCAACGTCAGTGAGTACGGCCTCGAATGTTTCCTGTCTAAGGCTAATCGTGCCAGGGCTCCTCATATGCCCGCTTTGGGGCTCGATGCTACCCTCTGGGACGAACTCTATTACCGGAGCGCAGACGGCATTTCCGAGGTTAGCCGCAATTGCTGGGCAGTTCGCTCTAAGGACGTAGTTGTGCTTTCCGGTAACCAGCCACGGACCGTTCGGCTCTATCCCTCCCGTTGAGACGATGGCAGTGGTTTTCCCTGAGGCGATAGCGTCTCGGACATCCATCCATGTCATCTCCTCGATCCAGGCTGTTTTCGCCTCGGGGAGAGGATTGGGTGTATCCGAACAGTTGTATTCATTTGCTCGGCAGTCGCCGCCGCCCATCGTCCTTGGGTCGGGTGCAGGGCGCTGCTGGCCACCAGGGCCAGCACCACGACCACGACCACCTCTACCCGCTCCACCCTGGCGCTGTGGAGCAGGCAGGGTGCCACCGTTCGCAATCGTTTCTCGGATCAGTCCGGCAGTACTCTCGGCACGGAATCCTACAATTTGCCTCGCGTACTCAAGAGATTTGACCCGGTCAGCGATGGAAACACCATTAATCGATGCAAATCCGGCCGCCACACGTTCGTCAAATCGGATAGACCTGGGATCTGCATGGAACATATTGAGCGCTATCACTGGATCGTCGTGAAGACCATCACCTTCTCCGTCGACTAGGCCCTGCTCAGCCATATACTGGCCAACGCTCCCGTAGTCGTAATAGCCCTGCACATGGCCTACAACCGCATCACTACCCCATGCGGAATTCAGTGCATCTGCGACCGCCCGTTGGCCGCCTTGATTGCCACCACTGTCTCCGATGAAAATGATGTTCTCAAAACCGTGCATCTTCAGGCTGTGAGCGACATCAGTGAGTAACGCCTCGAACGTCTCCTGCTGGAGGCTAAGGGTACCAGGACTTTGCATATGCCCACTCGGTGGGTCGATCGAACCTTCGGGTACGAGCTTCACGATGGGTGTGCACAACGCGTTCCCGAGTTCTCGGGCAATCGCATCACAGTTTGAACGAAGGACGTAGTTGTGCTTACCCGTCACTAGCCAAGGACCGTTGGGCTCGACACCCCCCGTTGGAATAATGGCCGTCGTCTTTCCTGAATTCAGAGCGTCCCGGACATCCATCCATGTCATCTCTTCTATCCAAACCGTCGTTGCTTCGGGAAGCGGATTTGGTGTATCAGCGCAGTTGTAGACATTGCTGGCACAGTCGCCGCCACCCATAGAGTTGGAGTCACGCTGCTGCTGAGCGCATGCCCCCGTCGCGTTGAGTAGCAGTACACTGACGGTGAGGATCGTCCTCATAGTCTTCTCCTAGTGAGCGAGCATCCCCTCCGAGATTGGGTCTCGGGGGCTAGTTTCAGGGTCCTCGGAAAAATACACCACAGCTTTCCGAGTAGCCAGTGATCGTCAATCGAAGACTAGCGGCGAACCATCGCGGGCAGGACTATCTCCGAGGATGAGCGAATCGTCCCCGGACGGAGTCTGACGGTCATGCTCAGCCAGATCGTGGCATGCTCAGACTGCTACATCTCGAGCGTTCACTCCAGCCCTCAGGGGTGCTCAGCCAAAGCTAGCCGATCTGGATCGAGAAGAGCGCGAGGTGCCAGTCCCGGTCTTCCCCTGGGTTGTCTGCTGTGTTTCTACCTACTTGAATGATTTCAAGGAATAACAAGACGCCGGTGGTGACCGCTCCTCCCAAAAGGAGGCCGGTTCTGCCGGCATTCCACTGCCGTCGGTCAGTCGCAAGGATTTCACCTGTGGGTACTCGGATCGTCTGGTGCATATCCGATGATAGGGCGCTGCTCCCGGTGCGATTCGGGAATGGCACTCCTATGAAGAGTGCGTCATCCTCACGGCGCACGAGTGTCCCCTGGATCGTGTGTCCTACATCTTCAGCGTCGGTGAGAGCGGTCAGGTCCGCTGCTCCCTCCCGGGTAACGAGGAGTCGAACGTCTTGCCCGACCGGTACTACCTCTTCATCCGTCCGAACATAGGTGAAACAGCCGGACAGAAGCACTGTGAAGCAGACGAGACAAGTACGGAGCATCGGCTGGGATGTCACGCCCTTTGGTGCGGCCCCCGCGTTCCTGATCTCCATTCAATCTCTCCCCTTGATGCAGTTCGCGGAGCCGCTAAAGGTTGACCCCGAAGCCTGGGTCACTCAACCGCCAGCTGGGGAGAGGTTTGGATTAGAGTCTCGTTCCGCATCTGGGATATCGAAGCAGTACGAACGCGGATTCGCCGAGAATAACACTGACTGACTCTCGAAGTCCGGTGTATCTAGACTGCCTGGTGTCCCGTTAGCCGCCCATCGACGCTCATCCGAGGCACGCCGACCTTCCAGCCACAACTCGATATAGCGCTCACGCTTCAGGAAAGTCCACGCCTCCGTCGCATCGGCCGCGACCCACTGCGGCAACGGATTACCATCATTGTCGCTGATGTTTCGGGTGTGGACAGCGTTGATGATAACCATGGCCGCAGTCCAATTGCCCGCCTCCAACGCCGCCTCCGCTTCGATCAACCGCATCTCCCAACCCGTGGCAAGGTTCATTGGGGAAGTCCGAGCCATGTACTTCGCCTGCGGATGGAACGGAACCGAGCCGCCCGGAAANCCTGAGAGGCTCGCAGTCGCGAGGGTATATAGGGGGTGGTCNCGCCATGGAACGCGCGGATCNCCCGTGGTTGTNTAGTAGTCCTTGAACCACGTGAAGTCTTGGGTGTGCGAACGAAGCGCCCCCTCGACAGCNTCGTAGATGTGGTTCATGTACCCTCCAAAACTGGCCTCGCCGCCCGTCTCTATCTGGAACACGAAGCCATCGGGCACCTGGGAAGCATCACCGGCAGCGTTCGTCCAATCGCCGAGTTGGGCGTAAGCCGCCGCCCGACCCGCCAGTGCCGCACTTTTCTCATCCGCATTCGCAGCAAGACCGAGAGCTGCCGAGAAATTCGTCACGGCCCGGTTGAAGTACGTAGTGGTTCCTGACTCGAACACACCGGGCTCAGTGTTGGACGGGTCGGTACTCACAACCACCGCGTCACACCACCACTCTCCGAGCACTCGGTACGCGTATCCCGCCCACAGGTGAGCCTGGTACATCTTGTTGGCGGGTGCACCCGCGTCAGTGAACCGTGCAATAGCCGTCTCGGCGATGAAACGCGCCTGGACGGCGTCAGTCCAATAATTACCATACGAACCCGGAAGAATGTGGCCTCCTTGGGTCGTGACGTTGTGACCCCAGGCGCCCGTCTGGCCTCCCGGGAACACCTCACGGGCAAGCAAAGCATTTGTATATGCCCCGTACGTAACGAGTTCCGCCAGAGAGCGTATGGACCCGTTGATCAGGCCTTGCTGCGATGCATCCACCGCTAAGAATTCGTCTAGTACGGGCCCAGGGTTCGTCACATCGCAACCGACGAGGACCGCTAATGAAAGAGCAATCGTGGTGACCCTGCCTGTGCTTCTGAGTCTGATTGTCATGTTAGTCATTGTTTGATCACTCCTTAGAACGTGACTCGGAGGGAGACGCGGAGGATGGCCGGCGCGGGAGTACGAAGTCCAATACTTCCGAAGTCGGAGTTAACGCCATCGTTTGAGAGCACCTCGGAATCAAACCACGGGATTTCTCGATACCAGTCATAGGAATTGTTCAGGGACAGCGTCATCACGGCGTTCGACACCTTCTCTGGGAACGCGAAGTCTACGGGCACAGCCAAGCTGACGTTCCGGAGCTTGAAGAAGTCGGCCTTGAACCAGTAGTCATCGCCATTGGAAGGTTTGCACCGCTCTCGCCAGATCGCAGGCGCATCATCCTTCATGGCGATCCCGTTCGCCGGGTCCGTGTAGTAAGGAAAGCAAAGCGGTGAGCGAACCGAGCGGCTGATTGAGATCGGGTTGATCTCCTGGTAATTACCGCCACGGTACTCGCCGCGGGCTGAGAACCTGATATTGCCCGGAAACCGCACCGAAAGGTTAGGCAAAATGAAGTGCGTCGGCATGACCGGGCCGATAAACACATTCTGTCCGCCGTTCTCGTAGACGAAGTCGGCGATCTCGTCGCGATTTGCAACCCGACGGTCGTAGGCTACCGGCACCGGTTGGCCCTCACTAATCCGCCCGTTAAGATCGTTGAACTCAGCGATACCACCTAAATCGAGCACCTCAGAGTTATTCGTGGAGACGCCGAGACCCAGATCTACAGACCAAGCCGCGTTTTCGAACAAAGACGCGTCCACCTGAAGCTCGATCCCACTGTTGGCGATCTTGCCAACGTTCTGGAGCTGGCTCGACGTGAAGCCATTCGAAGGAATCGCCGATACCCGCATGAGCGCGTCGCTTGTAGTCTGGTCGTAATATGTGAAGCTGAGATCGAGGCGATCATCTAGAATTGAGGTATCAAATCCAACCTCGAGTTCAGACGTGACCTCCGGGCCGAGATCGGGGTTTCCCAGGTTTCCCGGGCGGAATGCGGGATCGTCCAAGTACCCTACTGGATTCCATGTCCGGACAGCGTCGAAAGCACCCGGAGCACGGCCAGATTGGCCGTAAGCTGTGCGCACTTTCATAGTGCCCAGGCTCGTTGGCCAGAAATCCTCGTCGCTGATGACCCAACTCGCACTCGCCTTCGGGTATGACTGCAACCCGAAGCCCGAACCAAATGCGCTGTTACCGTCCACCCGAAGACCAACCGTAAGAAAGTACTTGTTCGAAATATCGAACACGTTTTGAAAGAAGAAGCCAGCATTCCACACCTTACGGCGAGACTCCGCCGCGGTCTGTTCCGCCGAAGAGCTGATCGTCGGCTCCGTGGCTCCGGGGAAGTTCCTACCGCGTGTAATGGTGTGTCGCAGATCGTCTCCGCTGGCCTGTCCGCCCCATGAGAAATTTGAGCGGATGTTGCCTATGATCGCGAAACGGTAGGTCCCGACATAGTCGAAGGTCAGATTTCGCTGCTGGAAGAGGTCGTTCGTAAGAGAACCGTTGCGCTCTGACCAGAAACCGAACGGCTGCAGGTTACGCCCTTCCTGCTGGTTGAAATCGTAACCCACCGTGACCCGGTTCGTCAGGTCCGCCAGCGGCGAATAGGTGAGTGTGACCCCGGTGGTCACACGCTCAATCCACTGCTGAATATCATATTCCAGGACCGATGCGATTACACGAGGATCTCCGCTAGAGAAGTAGTTCCGTTCGGAACGGAACGAGTGGAGTTCGAGGCCGTCGAGGCTACCGCCGGAGGGTGCGTTCGACTGCCACTGGTTCGTGTAGCCGGTGGACCACTGGATCACAAGGTCGTCTGTCGGCGACATCGTGAAATTAGACTGAAAGTTATATTTCTTGAGGTTGTTATCCGCGAGCTGGTGTTTGTCGTCTTGATACGACCCTGAGACAAAGTATTGGAGGCCACCACCACCACCGCGGACCGACACATAGTAGTTTTGGTATAGCTGCATTCCAGGCCAGCTGCACTTGCCGCTTGTGCTCGAATTGACGTCCTGCCAGCGTTCGTCATCCGTCACGCAGTCGGTCGCGATGTCACCACCTTCGTAGCCACCACCCCACCACGAATCCCGCATGAAGTGTTCCATGTTCAGGTAGTTGTTACCGTTGACCCCGAACTTCTTTGCCCAGCCGGTTCCTTGCTGTGTTTCGACCGTCCAGACGGGCGCACCTTGGGCCCCACGCTTGGTGAAAATTTGGATCACACCGGCCGAAGCCTCCGTACCGAACAGGGTGGTCGCAGCCGAACCCTTAATAATCTCAATTCGCTCGATATCGTTCGGGTTGATGTTGTCCAGCGGACTACCGGTGACCATCCCGGCGCGCCCGCGACTCGTCCCGGGTGTCAGTACTCGAGGGTAGCCTCCGGTCATCATCCGAATGCCGTCAACATAGATGATCGGTGAATTGGTCATGGAGATACTCGAGTTGCCACGGAGCCGGATCTGTCTCCCCATCCCAGCCTGACCAGCACCGCCCGTGACTTCGATCCCGGGAGCAGCACCCTGCAACAGACTGGTCATAGTAACCGGCGCTTCAGGAAGAGTGCTGACATCGATCTGCGCGATTGAATTTCCGATCTCGCGCCTGCGCGATTGTCCGGCAGTGCCAGTGACCACGATCTCGTCGAGTCCGAGAGCCTGTGTTTCGAGGCCAAAATTCACTACAGCCGTGGCGTTGGCCGTGACCGTCACTGACTCTTCAACGGCCCCGAAGCCTATACGCTCTGCGCGAAGCGTGTACGTCCCGGCCGGAACATTGAGAATCAAGAAGCCCCCGTCAGCTTGCGACAGACTTCCTTGCTGGATCCCAACCAAAAAGACCTGTACCTGACTCAGGGGAGCGCTCGACTGCGCATCCACAACGCTTCCGGTGATTTGACCAGTCTGGGCGTCTACTGTCCCTGCTCCTACCAGCATGAATGAAAAAACGAGCACACTCGCCCACGCTTGGCGCGAAAAAATCCGCGACCGTGCTACGGAAAGATTACAATTCAAGATCATGATGGGATTCTCCTCATTTTCAGTTCTACTTCGGAGCTACCAAATATCATTCACCACCGAGTGATACAGGTCGAATAAAGGCTTTGTCAACGGTGACTTGTAGTAGGCCGATATCCTTACAGCCCGGACAACGTCCGCAAATCTGTGAAAATTACTCAAGAATTAGGTGCGGGTTTAGGGTCTAATAGCTGGCTGCTCCCCAAAACCCGGTAGACAGTCGATTGACTGAGATCCATAGGTCCCCATAAACTTTGGCAGCTTTGTCCTACTAGGGAGTAAGTGCCATGTCGGTAGTTGCAAAAGGAATCAATCGTGGAGCCAGCCTAGGGGTTCTCTTCTTCGCCCTGGCAGCATTGTTCTCGCTCAATGCGCCCGTGTACGCCCAACAAGGCGCCGTGAATACAGCCGATTACGAGCATGTGACATTTACTAAAGATGTCGTACCGATCCTTCAGCGTAGCTGTCAACGT
>PBBF01000024.1 GCA_002717745.1 Acidobacteriota bacterium | reverse complement strand
GATGGTGTCCTTGCCGACCCTGGTATAGTCCGGCTCGGACAGGGCGCTTGCTGCCTCGAAAAAGAGACAGGCGAGCTGCGCATTGTCGTAGAGCATCTTCTCGAAGTGCGGCACCAGCCACCGTGCGTCGGTGGAGTAGCGGTGAAACCCGCCGCCTACTTGATCGTAGATGCCACCGCTGGCCATTTGCTCAAGTGTCCGCGTCGCCATGTTGAGTGCTCGTACGTCACCGGTACGCCGGTGCTGGCGGAGCATCAAACGAATCGACATTCCACTCGGAAATTTTTGCGTGCCCTGGAGACCTCCGAATTGATTGTCAAACTGTTCATCGTAGTAGGCTGCGACCTTATCGAGAGTATTCGCGTTGTTCAGTTCTTCGTCGCTAGGGACTGGTGCCAACCGGAGAGCAAGCTGCCGTGTGATCTCAGCCGACGCAGCCGCCACTTGGTCAGGCTGTCTGTCGTAGGCCGCTTTCAGGCGCTCTAGCATTGTGAAAAAGCCGATGCGGGCACCACGGTCGCCATCACGTGCAGGTACGTAAGTTGTCCCGCTATAAGCTTCTCGTGCTGGGGTGAGCCACACGGTCATTGGCCAGCCACCCTGGCCGGTTAACATCTGCACGACACTCATGTAGATGGCGTCAATGTCTGGTCGCTCTTCGCGGTCGACCTTGATCGCTACATAGTGCTCGTTGAGGTATGTGGCGATCTCCTCGTCCTCGAAGGACTCCTCCTCCATGACATGGCACCAATGGCACGTTGAGTACCCGACCGACAACAGTACGGGCCGATTCAGACGTCGGGCTGTCTCAAAGGCCTCATCGCCCCAGGGATACCAATTCACCGGATTATGCGCGTGCTGCTGTAGATAGGGGCTCGCTTCAAGGTAGAGCCGGTTGGTGTATTGTGGCGACCCGTCAGTATTGAGATGGCGGGTGCGTGGCCGATAGTCTGGCTGACGTTCTGCCCAAGCTGCCTCAAGAGCCTCAGTGAGTGTGCTGTCGAAGGGATTGGTGCCTGGTAGCTGAGCGACGATACCCTGCCCAGGTTGTGCTTGGGCGGTACTACCGAACCACCCAACAATGGCGATATTGCACAGGACGACCAGAATCTTTCCTACTGCTAGCCGCGGCATAAGTTGTGGCACTGTGTGTCTGCCGATTGACCTGGACATAAGGAGCCTGACGGATCTCGTGGCTCAAGCAATGGTACTTCGTAGACGCGTCCGGGAAGTACCGATTATAGCCGATCGTTTAGGGGCTCGGCCGCCTCTGATTACCGAGAATGCTATGCTGGAAAGATATGTGCGGATGCGGATGCGAATAGCAAGGGGATACGGATATGACCAGGGGGGAGCTGTTTAGACTCGCGCTGTAGCGTTAAACGAGAGGAACCGTTGTGACCGAAAGCACTACCGACCTGGCTGTCGTTGGGGCTGGCCCTGGTGGCTACGCCGCCGCGTTTCTCGCGGCCGATCTGGGCATCGGCGTTACCTTGGTCGATGAGGCACCCAATCCTGGGGGCACCTGCCTGTATCGTGGATGCATACCGTCAAAGTCATTACTCCATGTGGCCAAGGTCATTGACGAGGCGGAGCGCGCCGAAGTCTTAGGGGTAAAGTTTGGAGCACCGACACTGGACCTTCACGTCCTTCGAGAATGGAAGAATCGCGTCATTGAACAGTTGGGTGATGGATTGGGACAGCTCTCGAGTCAACGCCAGGTCAATTACATACAAGGCCGTGCTTCGATACTCGACCCGCACAGGCTGTCGATTCGTGGTCCTAACGGTGA
The DNA here is from genome assembly GCA_002717745.1 of Acidobacteriota bacterium. GTDB lineage: Bacteria > Acidobacteriota > Vicinamibacteria > Vicinamibacterales > UBA823 > UBA11600. The sequence goes on along the minus strand of PBBF01000024.1, from coordinate 17,271 downwards.
CCAGGTGTTCCGATTTGAACACGTCATTCTTGCCACAGGCTCGAGTCCAGCAATTCCCACCGAGTTCTTAGTCGACAGCGATCGCGTGATGGATTCGACTGTTGCGCTTGAACTCAGTGACGTCCCTCCGCGGTTGCTTGTGGTCGGTGGTGGTTATATTGGTCTCGAACTAGCCACCGTTTATGCTGCGCTCGGATCGCGGGTCACAGTTGTGGAGATGACCGATGACCTACTACCCGGGGCCGACCGTGATCTGGTGATGCCGGTGAAGAAAAGGATGGCTGGCCTTGCCGAGGCGATTTGGCCTGGAACCGCAGTGGCCCGGATGGAAATTTCTGGTGAAGGGGTGAAAGTCGCGTTCGAAGGGAAAGCGGTAGGCAACTCTGATCAGGTTTTCGACCGTGTGCTGGTGGCGGTAGGCCGACGGCCAAATTCGAAGATCGAAGGATTGGATAAGACGCAGGTCCAGTTGGATACACGCGGCTTCGTTCAGGTCGATGGCCAGCGTCGAACGGCCGAACCGTCGATCTTTGCGATCGGCGATCTGGTTGGCGAACCGATGCTCGCCCACAAGGCATCGCACGAAGGCCGTTTGGCCGTCGAGGCCATCCATGGCAGCGAGTGTCTCTTCGGACCACTCGCGATTCCAGCCGTGGTTTTTACGGATCCGGAGATCGCTTGGTGCGGTCTTACCGAGACTCAGGCCAAAGCGGAGTCTCGAGCGGTGAAGGTCGCGAAATTTCCTTGGGGTGCTTCAGGACGGGCCGTAACCCTTAATCGCATCGACGGTATGACTAAGCTCATCGTCGAGCCCGAGTCAGAGAAGGTTGTTGGAGTTGGCATGGTAGGTGCCGGTGCCGGTGAACTCATTGCCGAAGGTGTACTGGCGATCCAGATGGGGGCAACTGCATCAGATATGAAGACCACGATTCACCCGCATCCCACGCTATCAGAGACGGTCATGGAATCGGCAGAGGTCTTCTTCGCCCAGTCGACGCATTACCGAGGGAAAGCGCGGTAGGACTGGAGAATAGATGGTGAGCTATGGGCTGTGTGCTCTCTCTCGGTGACGCTGGCACGGTTCAACCCCACGGGTTGGGCTAGGGTACGAAAGGACGCGACTGCCATGAGCTTCTGTGAACATTGTCAGGGCCAACGATTTGACCGCTCTCGGGTTCTTCGGGCGCTTCGGGCGACTCATAAACGGCTACGTGTGAGGCCGGATGGTGACCGCGACGCCCAGACCATCGTTGCTGCGATTGAGGCTGTTCGCACGTTGGATATCCCGCATATTGAGTATGTTGAGGACGAAGTCATCCACTGAATGGGAGTTGTTTCCCCAAACCTTCTTACTGAAGGTGCGTCTCTTACGACTCCGAAATTCTTGAGACTCAAAGCGAGGCGAAGAGGTCAAACACCGGTAGGAAAATATGATGGGGTGAGTGAGGGGATTCGAACCCCCAACATCCGGTGCCACAGACCGGCGCTCTACCCTTGAGCTACACTCACCATGGATGGCCGGGGCAAGTCCACTGATGGGAACATAGCAGTTTAGCACAGCCCCCCGACCTTTCTGATAACCTAGCCCGCTTGTGGCGCGTCGCCGATAGACGGTCTGACGTGTTTCCGTTTCTAGGGCGATCAAAACAATTGAGGTGAAGTAATGCTAAATTCTCGCGGGTATTTAGTAACGGGATTTGCACTGGGAATTACGGTGGCGTTTGTTGCAGGGGCTGGAGTTGGGGCTCGCCTTGGCGCCCAGTCAGGCCACAGCGGACTCTACGGTGGCGCACGGCCGCTCGCACCGTATTCGCCTGGCGTGGATTCTGGAGAGACTGTCTATCTCTCTGGTCAAGTGGGGATCAACCCCGAGACCGGGAGTCTGCACGAGGGTCTACAGGCTCAAGCGCGTCAGGCTCTTTCGAATCTTGAGAGCCTGCTCACTGAAGCCGGCCTGACCAAGGACAGCGTTGTGCGTGCCACGGTCTATCTTGACGATATAAACAACTATCCGGCGCTAAACGAGGTCTACGGACAATTTTTTGAGGATGTGGACGTTAAACCGAGTCGCTCAACTGTGGGCGTTGCGGCACTACCGATCGGAGCGGCCGTCGAGATCGACTTCATCGCTGTGAAATAGCCTTCCCGGTTTTGTAGCATCCGACTACGCGCCGCCGAACTATTACTGGCTCTGCCACGCTTTGAGTTGCTGCGTCCAGGGTCCGACAAAATGACGGAAGAAGGGGCTATTAGGCGGAATCGCTGCCAACGCCTCAGCCATCATTTCGGCCGCGTCGTCAACCCGGCGGACGCCCGCGTATGCATAGGCCAGCGTCTGCATCACTTCGACATTATCGGGGTCTTCGGCGAGTGCTTGCTCAAGTGGCTGGACCGCGTTCTCTGCCTGACCGGCTGCAATCGCCAATTGAATCGTATATAGCGTGCCGAAGAAGTTGTATTCAGGAATCGTTTGGAGCACCTCGTAATCGCCAACAGCTTTCTCTAGATCTCCGAGTTCGAGGTGACAGCGGAGTCTCCAAACATGGGGTTCAGCATAAGTACCAGCCGATGCTGGTTGGGTCGTGTCCCATACCTGTAGTGCTTGCTCGAAATAAGGCACGGCCTCGCGACATCGGCCTAGGTGCATCAGGGCAACCCCTAGGTTGTTATACGCTTGAAAAAGTGTTGGGTCGGCTTCAATCGCTTGAGAAAAGTAGTTCACGTGCTTGACTGGGTCCCAGGTGTGCTGGCCCTTTTCAAAGTACTGATTCGTGTGCATCCCCAACGGTCCCACGTTGGCGATGACCTCTCCTCGGGCGTTACGGGGATTCTGCGCTGTGGGTACGTAGCGACCGGTGTCGAGGTCAATCTCGTCGATCCGAGTGAGATAGAGGAGCACAAGCTCTTCTCGCATCTCGTACTTGAGGAGTTGCTGATAGGCGCGTCGCGCCTCAGGCATCCGTCCGTTTCTCAGATAAACCGTGGCGAGAGATTCGAGGGCTAGTCTTCCAATAGGTCCATCGCGGTCGAGTTCGATCGCAGTTTGTAGCGCGACAATCGCTTTATTGGCGGAAACGGGATACGGACGATCCTCGCCCCAATATGCCACGCCAAGCAAATAGAAGGCCTCGGGAAGATTCGCGGTTGCAGCGGTTGCGACTTCAAGCTGGGTAATGGCTTCTCGATATTGCCGATCCTCAAGAGCAGCCCGGCCAAGCTCGAGTTCCGATTGACCGTCAGCTGCCAGAAGCGTGAAGGATATGGCTAAGGCGCACAATATTGGTGCACAACCGCGTGCTGAGTTTCCGAGGAGAGTTGACGACCGATTTGTGCGCAACAACGTTCTCCGACCTTCAGCGGTCGACTGTTTCGAGCCCAACATTCACGTTCGGTTCCACCGCCAGGGAGTCGAGATTGTGCTGCCCGCTGAAGAGCCCCTTTAGGTCATCCAAGATGATATAGCCGGCGGGCACCAGCATGAGAGTGATGAAGGTGGAAAAGACCACACCGAAGGCAAGCGAGATCGCCATAGGGATCAGAAACTGTGCTTGCAGGCTGGTCTCCAACATAAGTGGCAGCAATCCGAAGAATGTCGTCAGCGAAGTCAACAGGATCGGCCGGAAGCGGGCGACNCCTGCCTCGCGTACGGCNCGAGNCAGGCTACCGGCTTGGCGACGGAACCGGTTGATAAAGTCCACCATGACGAGGCTATCGTTGACGACAACGCCAGCGAGTGCGACTAGGCCAAACATCGACAACAAGCTAATGTCCTTGCCCATGATGAGGTGACCCCACGTCGCGCCCACAAGTCCAAAGGGAATTGCCGACATAATGATGAGTGGCTGCGAGTACGATTTGAGAGGCACGGCCAATAGCAGATAGATGACCAACAAGGCCACCACAAAGCCCTGCGTCAAGCCGCTTGTTGAATCACGCAACTCAGTCTGTTGCCCCGCGAAGGAGTAGCGGATGTCCGGGAATGGCAGGAGGAGTTCAGGCAGGACGCGGGCATCTAAGTCGGCAACGATGTCACCGGCTGTGGTGGTTGTTTCGTCCACTGCTGCGGTGACGTTGAGAGCCCGTTGTCGATCAACCCTTTTAATTGATGCGAAGCCACGACCTGGTTCGACTCGAGCGACCTGCGAAAACGGGACCTGCTGACCATCGGGAGTCCGGATCCGCATATTTTCGAGATCGCCAACTGACCGGCGTTCCGCTTTAGGGTAGCGTACCATCACCCGGACATCATCGCGGCCACGCTGGATGCGTTGTGCCTCCTCACCGTAGAACGCCTGCCTGACTTGGCGGGCGAGGTCCTGGAGGGACAGTCCGAGCACCTCCGCAGTCGGCTCGATGTTTAGCTTGATTTCCTGTTTACCCTGCCGAAACGAGTCGGCGATATCGTAAACGCCAGCGTATCTTGTTAACTGAGTCTTCACCAGGTCGCTGGCGGCTCGCAACTCGTCGATGTCCGAGCCGGTGAGTTGCACATTGATCGGGTCACCGCCTGCCATGAACAGTTCAGCGTCAAAATTCACTTCGACGGCGTCGGGAATTGTGCCGACCAGTTCACGCCAGCGGTTCAGGGCCTCCGTACTCCCGATGCCGCGCTCGTCAGCTGCCGTCAACTCAATGAAGACTCCGCCGAGGTGGGAGGCGCCACTCGTCTGGCCGCCAGGCGCCATCGGGCTGGCCATCATATTCGGTGAACTGCTACCAACTAGACTGTAGACATACTGGAAGAGCTCTCGTCCATTTTCTGCCCTGAATTCCGTGCGGAGTATCTCCGCCGTCTCTTCTAGGTGACGCACGGCGCCCTCGGTCACCTCAACCGGTGTTCCTTGGGGCATGGTGACCGACGCCGACAGGTAGTCGGCGTCAACGGGCGGCATGAAGACGACGCGGACCCAGCCGCCTCCCACAAGACCGACAGTGAGCAGCAAGACGGCGATGGCGATGGCCACCGTCAAATAGCGCATTTGAATGCCGTGTTCGAGTAGCGGCCGATAAACCCGGTCGATAAACCGTTTAAGTGCGCCGTCAATCCGATTCCGCATCCGCTGAGCCCAGGTGTTTCGGGGCGGGCGGGGTGTTCCATGCGCCAGGTGGGCAGGCAATATTAGCTGCGATTCGATTAGGGAAAAGAACAGACACGGAATGACCACCAGTGGCATGGTGACCATCATCTTGCCCATAATGCCTGGCACCACCAGCAACGGCGCGAACGCTGCGATTGAGGTGAGGACTGCGAAGATAACCGGTATGGCAACTTCGTTAGTGCCTTCGATTGCTCCGCGCAATCGGTCGCCGTGGCGTTGCTGATGCGCGTACACGTTCTCGCCGACGATGATGGCATCGTCAACCAGGATTCCCAGTACGACAATGAAGGCGAAAAGCGACATCATATTCAGCGACACGTCGAAGCTAGGAAGTAGCCAAAGGGCGCCAAGAAATGAAATTGGAATGCCGAGACTGACCCAGAATGCCAAGCTGAATCTCAGGAACAGCGTTAGGACAATGAAGACTAGGGCAAATCCGGTGAGGCCATTCCTAACGAGTAGGTTCAGCCGGTCCTTCAGGATGAGCGCCTGGTCACCAAACGTGGTCAAGGACACCCCTTCGGGCATCCGAGGTTGACTGGTTTCCACGTAGGTACGGACGGTATCAGACACGTCGATTGCACCCTGCTCGCCAGTTCGGTAGACCTGGACAATGAGGGCTGGCTCGCCCTCAAAGTGTGAGAACTGGACGGTGTCTTCAAATCCGTCAATCACTGTCGCGACATCGCCCAACGTTAGATAGCTACCGTCAGGTCGGGTAAGGAGCAGGAGGTTTTCAAATTCGTGCCCGCGGTAGGCCTGGCCTTTGGTTCGCAGTAAGAACTCGCCGCCATCCGTCTTCACGGACCCGCCGGGCAGGTCGAGCGATGACCGGCGCACCGCTTGTGCGACCTCATCGAACGTCAAACCGTGCCGTCGCAGTAATGTTTCGGAGACTTCGATTGAAATTTCGTAGGGGCGAGCGTTNGCTAGGTCGACCTGAGTAATGCCGGGTAGAGCGGTGATATCGTCACGGACCCGCTCGGCCATCGCTTTTAGNCTGACTTCATCGATATGGCCATGAACAGCGACATTGATCACTTGATTGCGATTGGTAATCTCTTGAATGATCGGGTTCTCAGTCTCTTCAGGAAAAGTCTCAATTGCATCGACGCGAGATTTCACGTCATCTAGCACCTTACGAACGTCGGCACCGGCTTCAAGCTCAATTGTGATCAGTCCCGAGCCTTCACTGGCGGTCGATGTGACCTCCTTGATGCCGTCAAGTCCCTGAATCGCTTCCTCAACGCGAATGCAGACGCCCTCCTCGACTTCTTCTGGTGCCGCACCGCGGTATGGCACTTGCACCGTAATGATGTCGAGTGAAAATTCCGGCATGACCTCGCGCTTCACCGTAAAGGCGGTAAACAATCCGCCAGCTACGATCAGTACCATCAACAGATTGGCAGCGACGGAGTTACGAGCGAACCAATTGACAGCGCCCTTCATGATGGGTTGTCCTCATTGAAGTCGACGCGCAATGACGGTTTTTCGTTCCGAGGACCGCTCGTCNTCACTTCCATGCCGTCAGAGACAACTTCAACCGGCGAAATGTTTACACGNTCCCCCGTCTCNANGCCACCGAGGATGAACAACTCGTCGGTTGTGGCCCGTAACACGTCGACGTCTCGNAACCTGAGCCTGCTGTCGGCATCGACGATGAGCACCTGNCCTGGACTGCGAAGTGCTGCGCGCGGCACGACCGCTACGTTCTCGACCGTCCGTCCGACGATTTCTGCCTCGACGAACATGCCAGCAGCTAAGGGAGGACGGTTCGGGTCAGGGCCGCGACCGTAAGGGTCTGGCACCTCGGCGACGACGTGAACCATCCGCGTTCTCGGGTCGATTTCGCCTTCGGTGCGCACGATGTGGCCNTGCCATTCGTGGATTCGGCCNGCGAAGCCCGCACGCAAAGTCACGACGGGGCCGCGGATACGACCTGATTCCCCCCGGTAGTTGAGCGGGAGATCTAGATAGGCGAGGTCCCCGTCGGGAAGCGGGAGACGGACCTCAGCTGCGTCAACTGCATAGATCCTAGCTACTGGTGCACCCACTGTCACGAATTCACCGACGTCGACATTTTTCTCACGGACTCGACCTGCATAGGGTGCGCGCACCTCCGTCCGTTCTAGGTTTCGTTGAGCGGTTTCGAGATTGGCCTCAGCAGCAGCCAATTCTGCTCGTGCGCTAGCGAGCTGGGGCTCACGAAGTGTGAGGGACCTTGCCTGGCCACTGCCGATTCGGTCCCAACCCCACTGAGCCACCTCGGCTTCAGCTTCTTCTTGGAGGATATGAAGTCGAGCGTTTTCGATCTCTGCTTTNCGCTGGATGAGGGTTTGCTCGTAATCGTGCGGGTCAGTCTTGAACAGGATGTCACCCGCCTCGAAGAAGCCACCGGCAACAAATGAAGGGGAAACTTCAACGATCCGTCCTGAGACCTCAGGGACCACTTGGCTCTCAGTGCGTGGCTCNACCGTGCCTTGACTCCTGACNGTGAGGGTGACCGCGGTGAGANCCACTTCAACGACCCGCACTAGAGGAACGACTACCGAGGGTGACTGGGTCGGCGCCTCTGGTCTCAGAGCCACCATCGTACTTGCCCCGATGGCAGCTNCAACGATGACTCCAATGGGTAGCAAGAATTGAAAGATACGCTTAACTCCGCGATTCATGCCGATTCTCTCTTTCCGCTTCTGGGTGCTCCCTAGACTGGTCGGCGCGGGTGTAAGCGCGCTCTAAACCGGCGGCGTTGAAATGGNCCAAAGTGTTGAAGGGACCGTTGCTATAAGTNGGTCGCTGNCGGAATATTAGACGGCGTGTCGGCCCGAAAAGTCGGCGGTTGACCAAAAGCAACCAGATGGCATAATCCCGCACCACAGTCCGCACCACAGTGTGGTAATCTCAACCACCTACAATATCAGGAATCGTAAAAGCCAGTACGAAACCGAGAGTTTACAGCCATGGCCNATCGAGCAGATTGTTGTNTTCCCGCAGATTGTTGTATTCCCGAAGAGATTGTCGCCCCGTCGAGGCGGGAGTTCATTAAGGGCGTGATTGCCTCCGGAGTGGCGGTGTCGAGCGTTGCTTACGTTTCAACCGCCTGGGCACAAATGGCGCCCGGTCAGGCGGCGGGGNTGGAGCGTCTGCTCTCGCTGCGTGTGAACGGCCAGACCCGTCGCGTGGATGTACTCCCGAATGAAACGCTTGCGATGACTCTCCGTTACAAGCTCGGTTTGACCGGGACGAAACTCGGTTGTGATCGNGCTGAGTGTGGTGCATGCACNGTTCTGATTGATGACGTAGCGCACTACTCGTGCTCGACACTGACGCACCGCGTNCGCGGCCGCCAGGTCACGACCGCTGAAGGTTTAGAGAGTTCATCGGGTGAGTTGCATCCGGTGCAGCAAGCGTTTATCGATGAGCTTGGTCCGCAGTGCGGCTTCTGCACCCCAGGACAGGTGATGGCGGGTGTAGCGCTGCTGAGGGACAATCCGAACCCCACTCGTGAAGAAGCACGTGAGGCAATGGCGGGCAACCTTTGNCGGTGCGGTGCCTACGACCATTATTTAAACGGCGTCATGCGTGCGGCGAAGGGNGCTTGAGATGGCGAATGTGCTNATTGGNAAAGACTTCACACCGCCAGACATCCGAGGGAAGGTGACCGGGAGTGCGAAATACGCGGAGGACTTCCGTGCCGAAGGGATGCTCTTCTGTCGGCTGCTTACTAGCCCGATGCCTCATGGGCGCGTGCGGAACATTGANGCCTCTGCCGCGCTCGCGATGGAGGGCGTGATTGCGATATTGACGGCCGATGAAGTGCCGCAGATACCAGAGCCTGGTAATCCGATTCTGACGAACGAGCCGCTNTANNTTGGCGAACCGATCCTGGCGGTNGCGGCAGTTAACGAAACGCTCGCCGAAGAAGCAATTGCGAAGATCAAGGTTGACCTTGAGCCGTTNCCGTTTACCGTTGACCCGCTTGAGAGNCTNCGNCCTGGTGGNCCCAATGCTCGTAGTGGTGCCAACACTGTCGTNTCAGGTGANGGACTGAAAGANATNAAGTGGACNACTGAAGACTTTGACGCGCCCGCCGATGGTGAACTGCCGATGGGCGAGCCGACTGCGACGTGGTCGTACGGCGACATNGANGAAGGTTTTTCGAGCGCTGCGGTCGTACTCGATGAAACGTTNGTGACGGCGGGTACATCGCATCACTCAATGGAACCCCGCACGACCATGGCCTACTGGCAGAATGAGAAATGCTTCATTTATGGATCTACTCAGAGCCAGAGCTTCGTCGTGCCGGGTCTGGCCCGATACCTCGGGCTTGAACTGGACAACATCGTATACGTGGGTGCGAACTGTGGCGGCGGGTTTGGGTCGAAGGGCGCTGCCTACCCAACTCAGNTCATACCAGCCCTAATGGCGAAGAAAACAGGACGGCCGGTGATGATGCGGATCAGCCGCGCCGAGGAGTATGCCATCGGCTCGGCCAGACCTGGCTTCCAGGGGCGCGTCAAGTTGGGGTTCAGAGAAGATGGTCGGCTTTTGGCCTGCGACCTCTATGTAGTCCAGGAGAACGGACCGAACGGGGGATTCGGTGATATGTCGGCTGCGGCTAGTGCGATGTCGATCGTTTACACCCCAGTCGCCATGCGGTTCCGCGGAGCGTCAGTACTGACTAACACGCCGCCNCGNGGTGCCCAGCGTGGTCCTGGGCAAAACCAGATCGCGTGCGCAATGGAGCCGCTTTTCGACAAAGCCGCACAGGAACTAGGTGTTGATCAGTTTGCGATCCGNCGGGTCAATGTGCCNGATCACGACTCNCAATATGGGGCAGACCGGGGGGCTATCACTAGCGCCTACCTGGGAGAAGCACTGGATAAGGGTGCCGAAAAATTTGACTGGTTAAAGAAGCAAGCCCAGAGTGGCCAACGGCGTGGGTCGAAGGTGATCGGCGTCGGGATTGGTCAGGCTTTTCACTCCGCAGGGTCGAATGGTTTCGATGGACTAGTGCGGCTAACGCCTGAAGGCAAGCTTCATATTCACACTGGCGTTGGCAACCTGGGCACCTATTCGTATGCGACGACCTCACGGGTGGCAGCTGAGGTTCTAAAGTGTGATTGGAACAACTGCGTAATTGAACGGGGAGATTCGAGCATCGGTCTGCCTTGGAACCTCGGGCAGTTCGGCAGTAACACGTCGTTCACGATGACACGCACAAATTACGCTGCGGCGATGGATGCCGTCGGCAAACTCAAGGAGATCGCGGCTCGTGACCTGGGGGGTGCTCCGGACGACTACGAGATCGGCGACGAAGTGGTGTTCCGACGGAGTAATCCATCGCAGCGGCTGACCTATGCGGCGGCGGCCAAACGGGCCATCCAGCTAGGCGGTAAGTTCTGCGGTGACGAGATGGCTGACGACCTCAACCCGATGACGAAGGCGGCCGTGCGAGGCCTGGCTGGCACAGGATTGGTCGGTGTTGCCAAGGATAACTTGCCGCGCACCGGGATGGTGCCGGCACTTGCCGCTGGATTCATTCAGATTGAGTTGGACCTAGAGACCGGTAAGTTTGAGATCCTTGATTACCTCGGTGTTGCTGACTGCGGGACAGTTATGCACCCACAAGGGCTTGCGGCGCAGATTCGAAGCGGCGCGGTCATGGGATTCGGCGCGGCTGTACTTGAACGCCAAGTTTACGACCCGCAATACGGTCTACCCCGTTCGGTTGGTCTGTATCAGGCCAAGCCGCCGTCCTACCTGGATGTGGCGGTTGGGATGGGTGCGGAGGCGGTGGACCAGCCAGACCCGCAAAACCCAGTGGGCGCCAAAGGGATTGGCGAGCCCTTGATGGGATGTGCCAGTGCGGCTCTGTTGTGTGCAATTTCCGACGCGTTGGGCGGGCACTACTTCAACCGAGTACCAGTCCTGCCCGACATGATCCTAAATGCAGCGTCGAAGCGTCCGCAGTCCCACACGCCGTTGCAAGTGAACACCGACTGAGGAACTCTCATGGCGAACGACATGATGCCGCATTTCGAGTTACTCCAGCCCGCGGACCTGGAGACTGCACTGGAACACGTGGAGCGCTTAGGCGAGGGCGGTTGGATACTCGCTGGAGGCCACGACAGCCTTGGCTGGTTCAAGGAGCGCACGAAGCAGCCAGGCACAGTGATTGACCTTGAGGGTATTGCGGAACTGAAGGGTATCCGGCAGACCTCCGATGGTATTGAGATTGGTGCTTTGACGACGCTGACCGAGATTGAGCGAGACCCGATGGTGCGTGAGCGGTTCGGCCTGCTTGCGGACGCTGCCCGTCGCGTGGCGAGTCCGCAAATCCGTAATACCGGCACGCTCGGCGGTAATCTCTGTCAGGACACAAGGTGCTGGTACTATCGCTACGGCCTCAACTGCTACAGAGCCGGGGGCAACATCTGCTACGCCGACACGCCGGTCGCCATGAACCGGGAACACTCTATCTTTGAAGCCGACCGATGTGTCGCGGTGTCGCCCTCTGATACCGCGCCGGCGTTGGTTGCCTTAGACGCGTCGATGGTCATAAGAAATGTGCGCGGCGAACGTGTCGTGGCCGCGGAGGACTTCTTCATGGCGCCAGCCGTGGATATTACACGGATGACTGTGCTCAAGCCCGGTGAAATCCTCACGACTATCAGGATTCCGGAAACGTGGGCCGGGGCCAGTTTCTACTTTGAGAAGGTCGCGGACCGTAACTCGTGGGACTTTGCACTAGTGAACGTGGCAACCGCGATGCGGGTCGATAGTACTGGCACGATCGAGGACGCGCGCATTGCTTGCGGTGCTGTGCAGTGCACGCCCCGCCGTCTTACAGACGTCGAAAATCTCGTCAAGGGACGGGCCCAGAACGAAGAGACCGCTGAGCTTGCTGCCGGGGCTGCTACTGCGGCTGCTCGACCCCTGAATTACAACCACTACAAGATTCCACTTATGCAGAATCTTGTGAAGCGGTCGTTGCGTACGTCTGAGGCGTGAGCCTGATTTGACATCTCAGGCGTTCTAGCCGGCGACACGCGGACTACTGACCCGGGTTCGCGCCCCGAGGTCGAGTACGGTTGGACGATACTTCATGAGTGTGGCCACCCTCTCGGTGCTTTCGCTGCTGCCGATTATCACGGTTGCAGTGTTCCTTGTCATTCTTCGCTGGCCGGCAAGTCGCGCCATGCCGCTGTCGTTGGCAACCGCGATCTTTCTCGCCTTATTTGTTTGGCAAGTGCCTGTCCTGCAAGTACTCGCCGCGTCGGTTAACGGCGTGATCGTGGCACTTACGCTTCTCTATATTATTTTTGGTGCCATCCTCTTGCTGAACACGTTGCAGGAAAGCGGTGCCCTCCGGACTATTCGCCAAGGGTTTACCGACATCACCCCAGACCGCCGGATACAGGTCATCATCATTGCGTGGTTGTTCGGGTCGTTCATCGAAGGTTCAGCTGGCTTTGGGACCCCGGCTGCGGTCGCGGTGCCGTTACTGGTAGGACTCGGCTTTCCTGGCATGGCCGCGGTCACGGCGGGCATGATCATCCAGAGTACGCCGGTGAGTTTTGGCGCGGCTGGTACTCCCATCCTCGTCGGTGTAAATACTGGCCTCTCGGCTGACCCGAGGATTGCGGAGTATGCTGCGCAACTCGGTTACGACTGGGACGCGTTTTTGGCATTTGTAGGGGTGAAAGTTGCGATTTTGCATGCCGCAGCAGGAACTCTCGTCCCACTCATCATGGTTTCCGCCATGACCCGTTTTTTCGGTAAAAATCGCTCGTTGGCTGAAGGTCTTCAGGTCTGGAAATTTGCTTTGTTCGCGGCCTTGGCAATGACGGTTCCCTATCTTGCTGCCGCCTACTTCCTCGGGCCAGAGTTTCCAACGTTGCTTGGAAGTCTGACCGGGCTTGCTGTAGTTGTCATTGCGGCACGTCGTGGCATCTTTGTTCCGACACCCGAGGACGCCTGGGAGTTCGATCGAAAGGAATCTTGGCCGTCAGAATGGACCGGTTCGATTCAACCGAAGGACGTCACGGATCATCGTGGCCCAATGGGTCTACGTAAGGCGTGGTCACCCTACATACTCGTCGCGGCACTTTTGCTTGTCTCGCGCCTGAGCACACTGCCGCTCAAAGCCTGGCTGCAGGCGTGGACAATCAGTTGGCCCAATATTTTTGACACCGGAGTGTCAGCCAACGTGCAGCCACTTTTCTTACCTGGAACGATTTTCATCGTAGTGTCACTAGTCACTTGGGGACTGCATCAGATTCCGACCGCGTCGTATAAGGCCTCTTGGGCAACATCCCTCCGCGTGACAGCTGCTGCTTCTGTCGCGCTGGTCTTCACCGTTCCGATGGTGCAGGTATTCATCAACAGTGACGGGGGAGCCGCCGGGTACGAACAAATGCCGATCGCGCTAGCTGATGGGGTGGCGTCGCTCGTGGGTTCGGCCTGGCCGATTGTCGCTCCATTCATTGGTGGGATTGGTGCTGCCGTCGCGGGCAGTAACACAGTCAGCAATATGATGTTTTCGTTATTTCAATTCGACATGGGTCAGCGGATCGGAGTCGACCCAACTTGGATCGTGGCTTTACAAGCCGTTGGTGGGGCGGCAGGGAACATGATCTGTGTGCACAACGTCGTGGCTGCATCGGCTGTCGTGGGATTACTCGGAAAGGAAGGGGCGGTGATACGCCTCACGGTTGTTCCGTTTATCTACTATGCGTTGCTACCAGGAGCTCTTGGGTATTCGTTCGTGTGGTACGCGCAGACTGGTTTTTTGAACGCTGGTTCTGTGTTGGTCGCTTGCATTGGGGCGACGGCTGTCTATTTAATTACACGCTACGGTCGCCGGCCGACGTCACGAACTCCGGGCAGATGAATCTGCAATTGAGCTTCCGGTTCCCGGAGTATCGCTCCGATCCGGCATGCGCCGACCTCGGTGTGTCCCTGACCAAAACGTAATTTCCAGAAAGTATGGTCATACGTAAAACGCGTAGAGCGACCCGTCACACCTTGAAGACGAATCGTCAAGGGTTCCGGGAAAACGACGGCGTTGGGAACCGTCGTCGTGTTGTCGGCTTGGGTCCCTACTCGGTTGGAGTAATTGCGCTGGGAGCGTTAGTAATCCTGGCGGTGTTGGTGGTCTGGGGTACCTCACAGCTAATTTCTTCCGCTGACCCGGTCGAACGGCAGTTTGTGTCGGTACCGGACTTACCAGCACTCTCCGAGATGCCGAGCGCTCTCGTGCCGGTGCTCACGGAAGCTGATCAGGCACTCCGCCGGTCTGTCGCCGAATCTGCTGAGTCGGGAACGATCGCCCAAGCGGCGGGACGTCTGGGGCAGATCTACCACGCAAATAACTACGGTGAAAATGCCGCCTTGTGTTACGAGCTGGCCACGACGAAGGACGCGGAAAATCCACGATGGTTATACCTACTAGCGGTGTTGCGGCAAGAGCGCGGTGAAAACACGTCGGTCACGGAACTACTAGAGCGGACGGTCGACCTAGCGCCAGAATATGCTCCTGCCTGGTTGAAGCTCGCCGACAATCAGTTTAAACAAGGACTGTTCGACCGAGCCCGTGCGAGTTACGAACGTCGACTGGTTTTGGCTGTTGGTGATCCGTACGCCAATCTTGGATTGGCGCGGTTGGCGCTAGCCCGGTCGGAATGGGAGTTGGCCGAGGGCTATCTTGAGCGCGTAACAAAAGCCGAGGCGTTTGCGGCGGTCTACCGCTTGCTGGCCTCAGTGCATGACCACTTCGGCCACCAGCAAGAAAGGGAAGCAGCGTTGCGGCGGGCGGAAGGTGCTCGTCGCTTCGCACCAGCCCCCGATCCTTGGGTGACCCAGTTACTGGATCACAACTACAACGTCGAGTCACTTCTGCTGCAGGTCTCGCGGTATTCGTCGGTGGGCCAGAACGTACTCGCGCAGCGTACATTCGAACGGGCTCAAAGGCTGGAACCGAATAATCCTGAGGTGTATGTGGTCCTAGGTCAGCATGCCTCCGACGCAACCCAGGCACGCCAGGCGTTTCAGAAGGCTGTTTCACTGGCGCCAGACCATGCGTCAGCCCGCGTCGGCTTGGGAGAAATGCTTTTAAGGGAAAATCGACCACGAGAGGCTGAAGCTGTGTTACAGGAGGCGATTGACCTCGACCCAGAGCTAGCAGCCGCCCACAAGAATCTCGGTCTTGCCGCCGCCGCCGCCGGGCGCTTTCAAGAAGCGGTCGAACATGTCCGCCGGGCTATTGTGCTCTCACCCAATACCGTCAGCTTCCATTACTCACTGGCCTCAGTTTTGCGCGAGGCGGGCAGGCGCGAGGAAGCAGAAGTGGAGCTCCACCGTATCCTCGAGCGGTGGCCCTCCCACCCCGGGGCGGAGCGAGCCTTGGCAGCGCTTGGAGGCTCGCGCTAGGAAAAGCAAGAGGGGCTTTTGGGGCGAGTCGAAGACATTAACCCGCTGTAATAAGGTCTGGTTATGTTGTCATTCTAGAGACGGGCGAAAAGTCTCCTATCGTTCACGCAGTTCTCGTTCTCGTGCTAGAACGCTCACGCCATCGGTAATCCAAGCAGGTCCGCTTTGACCCTTCAGATAGTGATCAAACCAATCGAGCACCCGGTGGTGGTAGTCGATCTGATTTGGCTTTCGTCGGAGACTGTGGTTTTCGTCAGCGTAGACCAGCATGACTAAGTGTTTACCGGCACGCCGAGCGTAGTTATACAGCTCGACGCCCTGGTGCCAGTCGACTGTGCCGTCCGCGTCGCCGAATGCCATGAGCATTGGCGTGTCAAGTTCACGAATGAACATCACGGGAGAGTTGCGGATATAGGCTTCCATGTCATCCCAATAGGGTACGTCCATCCGCGCCTGACCAGTTTCGAAATGGGATGTCTCTGGCATTCCTTGGTTCCAGTGAATGGTGCCAAACATACTGAAGAAATTGGTAAGTGGCGCACCTGTTACTGCCGCCGCGAACGTATCGGTCTGGGTCGGAATGAAGGCCGTTTCGTACCCGCCCCATGAATGTCCGACAAGGCCGACCTGTTGGGGGTCAACGATTCCCATTTTCAGCACTTGTGCGACCGCCGCCTCGACGCACTCGGTGGCCGATACTCCAGGGTCTCGGTCCCGATAGACAATGTCGGGTTGGAGAACGAAATAACCCTGACTCGTGAAGACTGTGGTGTTGTATGGCCGCCGTTCAGATGGTGGCACGTAGCCGTGTGTGATCTGCGAGCGTAGTTCGTAAACGTACACGATCATGGGATACTGGCGGCTAGAATCGTAATTGGCCGGATAGAAGAGTGCACCCTGAAGACGTTGACCGTCCGGAGTACGATAATCCACCAACTCCGAGTGTCCCCAAGCGTAGTCCTTCTGGAATGAATTAGTGTTGCTCACCTGCCGGGCACTCGACAAGTCTGGGCCACTAACGAAATAATCCGGCGAATCGTTGAATCTCTGGACGACATACGCATACAACTCGGCATCGGCGGCCTTAACGATGCGGTCAACCTGGCTGTCGAGCCAGACGAGGCGCTCGCTCTCGGAGCTATCTTCGACGGTGATCCGAGCGTATCCACTTTTCTTGGTCCACTGACCATACACGCTGACGTAAAACGGTTTCGCCAAATCGATGCCGTCTGCGTCATCCTCCAATTCAACGTATCGGTGGCGGATCTCTTCCTGTGCACCGTTGGTCAGGCGTGCGTATGATGTCCCGCCTGGGGCCACGCGCCAGACGTCATATCGGTCATAGAGCAGCACCGATTCATCAGAGGTTTCCCATCCGGCTACACCGTACGCGGGTCGCTGCTCGGTCGGGTGATCAAATTCAGCGTCAGCAAACGAAGTAGGTAGATCTTGTGTCAGGTTCGTCTGCTGGCCGTTTGCTACTTCGTAAGTCCAGAAGTGACCATCCTTGAAATACAGGACGTAACGACCCGTCGCGCTGCTGCCGTGGAGATGTCGCACGTGCTCGACGGCATTGATGCGGGTGCCGGTCTTTACGTCGACCAGGTGGATGTCCATCCAGCGGCGACCGAACATGCTATCGAAGGCATAGGGATCGGTGTGTTGCGCGATGGCGAACGCTTGGCCTTCCATCAGCGACACTTCCTCCATGAGATCCGTTGCGAGCTGCACGAAGCGG
>PBBF01000023.1 GCA_002717745.1 Acidobacteriota bacterium | reverse complement strand
GCGAACCTTGACTCCCAAGTCCGCACCAAGTCGGCGCGCAGCGTCGATATCAAAACCCTCAAATGTCCCATCAGGGCGCTGATAAGTAAAAGGGCGATAATCTCCGGTCGTGCCAATGAGGATCTCGCCCCGTTCCAAAACGGTGTCAAGGTGAGAAATGGGAAGAACGACAATAAGAGCGGCTAGGACAAGCGCCTGCATATTAGAAAACTATAGCTTGGTAGCGGTACGGGGATTCGAACCCCGGTCGCGTGGCTGAGAACCACGAATCCTAACCCCTAGACGATACCGCCACGGGCCGACCGGAACTCCTGATTCTAACAACTGGTGAGCAAGCGGGTCAATGAACCGCTGTGTTGGACCAGTATTAAATTTCAGGAGGGACAGGTGATTTGCGTTGAACTCTATGCTTCCCGGGTCCGATAGCAGAGGTCGAGGGCTTCGCGACCACGGACGGGATAGGAGGAAACAACCAATGTCACTATTCTCAAAAGTGCTGCTAGTGGTCGTACTCGCGGCTTTCTCCGTGGTTGGGGCGTATCTTTGGGCCGGACGGGCTCTCGGTCCCACGATCGAGGTCAATAATCCGGAGCGCTATGTCGGGCGGACAAGCGTGCTCGACTTTTCAGTTGAGACACCTGGGGCGGCACTTGATGGAGTTGAAGCTGTTCTCGAGCAAGGTGACTCGCGGATCTCACTTTTCTCCCTCGCGGCTCCAGGCGAAGCCAGGGTCGAGCAAGAAACTCACGAGCGAATCCGCATTGTGCGCACGTTCGACCTGGACGACCTTCCAGGGACAACTGAAGGACCGGCGCGCCTAGTAGTGACCGCAGTCCGTCCGGTGCTCTACGGTCTACGCCAAGTCTCGACCTCTAGAACCCATCCACTTGAACTGCGATTCGAGCCGCCACGGCTGACCGTGCTATCGGCGCAGCATTATGTAAACCAC
The DNA here is from genome assembly GCA_002717745.1 of Acidobacteriota bacterium. Classification (GTDB taxonomy): domain Bacteria; phylum Acidobacteriota; class Vicinamibacteria; order Vicinamibacterales; family UBA823; genus UBA11600. Next base: position 32,746 of record PBBF01000023.1, on the reverse strand, counting down.
GGTGGCACCGAGATGGTCGTGTACCGGGTCACTCCAAACGACGTCGAGTCTGGCGTTATTGTGGACAATCAGGTTTATCCGGGGTTCCCAGCTGCCGGAGCAGGTATCACAGGGGCGGATGAAGCGATGCATGTCGCGTTCTTTGCCCTTTTACACGACCAGGAGTTGGACGCGCCGATGCAGCTCTTCGCTCGTGACCCAGCGGGCAACGAAGCGCGGGCCGACTTCAATCGCCGGACGTTTCCGAAGGTCTTCCGCCGGCGTCAAATCACGGTGGGAAACAACTTCATACAGCGCGTCGTTCCAGCAATTGCTGAGCAATCGGATACTGCGCGGGTGTTACTCGAAGGTATACCGAAGGATGACCTAGTTACCCAGTACGTCCGCATTAACGCCGACCTCCGGCAAGAAAATGCAAACTACCTACTGGCGCTCGCCAAGAAGACTCAGACGCACATATTGTGGCAGGGATCGTTTCGCCAACTCGGTAGCTCTCAGGTTGAGTCGAGCTTTGCCGATCATCGAACCTACTTATACAACGGTCAGACGATCGATCAACAGGTGCATCTCGGGTTTGATCTTGCTGCCACCGCCAATGTAGCAATTCTGGCGTCAAACCACGGTGTCGTTGTCCATGCTGACTTCCTGGGTATCTATGGCAATTGCGTGGTGATCGACCATGGCATGGGACTCCAGTCCCTCTACGCCCATCTCTCATCCATTGGTGTCCGGGTCGGAGATGCTGTCGAGCAGGGGCGGGAAATTGGCCGTAGCGGCAGGACGGGCCTAGCCGGCGGGGACCATTTGCATTTCACGATGCTGCTGCACGGCCACCCGGTGACTCCGCTCGAATGGTGGGACCCACACTGGATAGGGGACCGAATTACTCGAAAAATTGCCCGTGCCAGCTCACGGTAACTGGCATTGCGTTCGCACATAAGCCAGATAGACTCCGCTAGAGTGTTTCAGCCATTTACTGCGGTCGGTGCGTGTGATACTGATCTTGTTTTGGAGTTTGCCGCGAGACGACGAACTGAGCGGCCCGCGGTATCTTTTTTTCCCTTACTTCGCGTCAGGAGAGTTTCAATGGATGTACGAAAGTCGTGGCTGCTGGCCTCGATAATGGCGTTGGTTCTAACGGTGGCGTGTGGTGGTGGCTCGGAAGCCCCGGCCGAACCTGAATCTGCAGCGCCGGCGGCGACTGCGGTCGACGAAGCTACGGCAGGCAACATCACCGGCACGGTTGTGCTTGAGGGCACACCCCCTGAGGCCGAGACCATTAGGATGAACGCTGATCCTGTTTGCACACAGGAAGCTGGCGACAACACAGCTACTGAATACTACGTCGTCGGGGAGGATGGTTCACTCAATAACGTGTTTGTCTACGTTAAGGAAGGTCTTGGCAACCGGTCGTTTCCTGCTCCGTCTGACCCTGTCGTGCTTGACCAAAACGGTTGCCGTTATACGCCGCATGTCTTCGGCATCCAAGTTGGCCAGACCCTGACCGTGAGCAACGGTGACCCAACGCTACACAACATTCACGCAATGCCAGCAAATAACACCGAGTTCAACACCGGCCAACCGATCGAAGGAATGACCTACGATACCTCATTTGAAAATGTCGAGGTTATGGTGCCGTTTAAGTGCGACGTGCACGGTTGGATGAATGCCTACGTGGGCGTGCTGGATCACCCATACTACGGTGTGAGCAGTAACGGTGGTGGGTTTGCATTAAACACACTACCCCCGGGCGACTACACGATTGAGGCCTGGCATGAAATGTTGGGCACTCAGACTCAGAACGTCACCGTGGGTGAGAACGAAACTGTCGAGGTCTCGTTTACCTTCACGGTTAGCTAACACCTTGAGTGAGCGCGGCGGAGGGGCGATCCCTCCGCCGTTTTCAAATCCCGCCTGCTTAAGAACGTATGGCCTCGCTCCACAGATTCACGCTTTTCGTCGCCGCATCTACGTTGCTACTCATCACGGCCGGTGCCCTGGTCACTAGCACAGACTCTGGGCTAGCGGTCCCAGACTGGCCTAATACTTATGGCTACTTCATGTTCAGCTTTCCGCTGTCGAAGATGGTAGGCGGGATTTTGTACGAGCATGGACACCGGCTACTTGCGAGTACTGTGGGTATCCTGATGATCGGATTGGCTGTCTGGTTCTCGCGCGTTGATGATCGCCGCTGGGTGCGATACCTGGCTTGGGTTGCTCTCGGCGCAGTTGTGCTGCAGGGTACGCTCGGAGGTGTCACGGTGCTCTACTTTTTACCAACACCGATCTCCGTCGCGCACGCCGGGCTCGCTCAGCTTGTCTTCTGCCTAACAGTGGCCCTTGCATTGTTCACGTCACAAAGTTGGCGCACCGGAACGGCCGCACCCAATGCCGATCGGATACTGGCCCGGTTGACAATTGGAACGGTGGCTCTGGTCTACGCGCAGGTCCTCGTTGGGGCCACAATGCGACACTCCGGCGCTGGATTGGCGATTCCGGATTTTCCCTTGGCGTTTGGGCATCTGGTCCCACCTGAATGGAGTTGGCCGGTCGCCATTCACTTCGGGCATCGGATTGGTGCGGTCCTTGTAACACTGGCGGTCGTGGCAACAGCAGGGTACATGCTGGTGTATCACCAGCACCGATTGGAACTACGGCGACTGGCCTGGCTCCTCCTTGGGCTCGTGACGATCCAGTTCACGCTGGGCGCCCTCACTGTGCTTTCCGAGCGTCAAGTGGGTATCAACACGGCACATGTCGCGACCGGTGCCGCACTTTTGGCGACGGCTGTCCTCTTGGCCCTCTTGGTACACCGCCACCGGTTCACTGATGTGTCCTTAAGCAACGCCTCAGTGGCACTGCCCGCGACCCCGTCAGTAGGGGTGGTTAGGTAAAAATGGGTGCTGTGGCAGTGGCTGTTCCGGGAAGTCGCATGGCCGACTTCATTGCACTTACGAAGCCACGTTTGAACTCCCTCGTCTTAGTTACAACGACCGTTTGTTTCTATCTCGCGGCGCCTGACGCCGGTGCGTTGTGGCTTATCGGGCCGACGATAGTTGGAACAGCGCTAGTCGCCGGTGGTGCCTCCGCACTCAACCAAGTTTACGAGAGGAAGGCGGACGGCCTGATGCTCAGGACCAGGCATCGGCCGCTACCTAGCGGTCGACTGCTACCAGCGGAGGCGCGGGGATTTGGCATCGCGCTTTCCCTGATCGGATTGGCTGTCCTGACCTACACGCGTCCACTAGCCGCCGGCCTCGCCCTAGCAACAATAGCCACTTACATTCTGATATACACACCACTGAAGTGTCGCACTCCTCTCGCCACCGTGGTTGGTGCTGTGCCTGGCGCTTTACCGGCTGCGCTAGGCTGGGTAGCGGCGAATGGCTCAATGACTCTTGAGGCGTGGGTGTTATTCGGTATCGTCTTCCTCTGGCAGATCCCACACTTTTTAGCAATCGCGTGGATTTACCGTGAGGATTTCGCCCGTGCGGGATTTCAGGTTTTGCCAGTCGTTGAACCAAGCGGACGGCGTACAGCCAGGTACGTGCTTCTTTTTCTCGCCGGCCTGTTGCCAGTCAGTCTCGCTCCGGTGTGGCTCGGTATGGCTGGCACCCCATACTTGTTTGGTGCGGCGTTGCTTGGCTTCGGCTTCGCCGTGCCCTCTATACGGTTTGCCTTGCACCGATCCACGCAGAACGCGCGCAATCTGTTCATCGGATCGCTCGTCTACCTGCCCCTTCTGTGGGTGCTCCTTGTTTCCACGCGGTTGTTAAGTGGCTGAACCGCTTTCGCCTACCCCGGCGTCTCAACCCGGCTTTCGACCGGCATTAAACGTCGTCGGCCTGAGCCACCGCTATGGTGACCGTCAAGCGCTCCAATCGGTCAGCTTCGATGTAGCGCCTGGCGAAAGTTTTGGACTTCTGGGGCCGAACGGGGGTGGCAAGACAACTTTCTTTCGGATTGCTGCCACGCTGCTGATCCCTACCAACGGAACGGTCCGCGTCTTCGGCCACGACGTAGCCACCAACCCCGACGCTGTGCGTCGTTGCATCGGTATGACGTTCCAGTCACCGGCACTTGATGACCGTCTCCGTGTTGTTGAAAACCTCCGTTATCACGGCCATTTATATGGCCTGCACGGTACATCGCTCAACCAAAGAATTGACGAGGTTCTTTCGCTCGTCAANCTAACCGACCGCGCGAGCGACCTGGTGAGNACCTTGTCCGGCGGACTGCAACGGCGCGTGGAACTGGCTAAGACGCTTCTCACCAAACCACTACTCCTCCTCCTAGANGAGCCAAGTAATGGTCTCGACCCCGGTGCNCGGCGCGAGGTCTGGGAGCATCTACAGCACCTGCGCCAGAGTGAGTCGACGACAATTATCGTGGCCACGCACTTGATGGACGAAGCGGCGCAGTGTGACCGTGTAGGAATTTTGCATGAAGGTCGATTAGTTGCATCGGGCACTCCGGAAACACTGGTATCAGAGATCGGGGGCGATATGATTCTCGTCACCGGTAGGGACCTCTCGTCACTAGCACAGAAGGTTGCCCAACGCTTTGACCAGCGCGTAGAGATCATCGATGGGGCTCTCCGGTTGGAACGTGCGCAAGCGCATGAATTCGTCCCAGAGCTCGTCGAAGCGTTTCCCGGTGAGATTGATACGGTCACCTTCGGTAAACCAACGCTTGAAGACGTGTTCATCCACTACACTGGCGAGCAATTGCATTAAGCCAACACCATGCTACTTGCCACCTACAGCTTGTGGGCCCGTGACGTTATCCGATTCTATCGGCAGCGCAGTCGAGTTGTCGGTGCACTCGGTACCCCAGTCGTCTTCTGGCTGCTACTGGGTTCCGGACTAGGGTCGTCATTTCGCATCAACGCCGATGCACCAGTGAACTATCTGCAATACTTCTTTCCGGGCACGCTTGCGCTCATTGTGCTCTTCACCGCTATTTTCTCAACGATTTCAGTCATTGAGGACCGACGTGAGGGCTTTTTACAAGGAGTGCTAGTGGCGCCGGTGCCAAGGGCGACCATCGTCGCAGGTAAGATTCTCAGCGGCACGACGCTTGCTGTGCTACAGGCGATGCTTTTTCTATTGCTCGCACCGGCCGCTGGCATTGGCCTCCGAGCGGACTTATTGCTGCCCCTCGTCGTGGCACTACTCACGCTGGCTTTCGCACTGACCGGTTTAGGCTTTCTGGTTGCGTGGCAGCTTGACTCGACGCAGGGTTTTCACGCCGTCATGAATCTAGTGCTGGTGCCGATGTGGCTCTTGTCGGGAGCAGTCTTTCCTGCAGAGGGCGCCGCGTGGTGGATCCGCGCAATCATGTGGGCCAATCCAATGACCTACGGGGTCACGGCATTACGGGTAGTTCTGGCAGGAGAGACCTCCGCGACAGGGGGTGGGCTACCGTCATTGGCGATGCCTCTACTCGTAGTCCTCGTGTTTGGTTGCGCAACAGCTGCAATAGGCATTGTGTTCGTGCGCAGCAAGCGAGGCCGCTAATCCTCTAGAGGTTTCACCATCGATGTTAGAAATTTCAGATCTCCCGTTGCTCAACGCGACGCTGAACGCCCTCGCCGGGATATTACTCGTCTCTGCTTATATCATGATCCGCAAGGGTAATATCGCCAGGCATCGCGCACTAATGCTAGCCGCCTTCTCAACGTCAGTGCTGTTCTTGGTCTCCTACGTCATCTACCATGTGAACATAGGATCTCGGGCGTTCACGGGTACCGGTGTAATCCGTGTCGTGTACTTTGTTATCCTGATAACCCACGTTGTCCTAGCCATCGCCATCGTGCCGATGGCGGTCGTGACTCTACGCCGCGGCCTCCGGCGCGATGATTTACGTCACAAAGCGATCGCGCGCTGGACGTTTCCGATCTGGCTTTACGTTTCGGTTACCGGGATCGTCGTTTATGGAATGCTATACATGCTACCCACCTAACCCACCGTGCTCCGGTCACCCTTCGTTGCTGTTTTTCCGCTACCGATTCTTGATTCCAAGTCTAGGGACCAAGCTGCTAGCAGCTCAGTAATACAGTAGATACGGCGCTCGCAGTCGGCGCCATGCGGCTTCGTCAGCAACCCAACTTTGCGCGATGGTCGAAGGGTCTTCGTCGGCCTTAATACGGTTTAGCGTGTCAAGCGATCCAAAGAGGCGGACCGCCGCGTCAATTTCAAAAATGTCACCATAGAGTCGGTGCAGTGCGGCTGCCACTTCGAGGCCTACACGTACAGGCCGCAGCAGGTCTCGATTCGTAACAATCATGTAAATACCGCCGCACTGTTGGTCGGCGTGCTTACTACTCTCTGGCGTAAACGCCACAGGATAGAAACGGATGCCCGGGAGGCTCCGTGCGTTGAGATGTTCTGCTAGTTCAACACCGTCAATCCAGGGCGCACCGATTTGCTCAAACGGCGCATCCGTGCCGCGTCCTACCGAGACGTTCGTGCCTTCAATCGCACCAATACCCGGATAGAGTGCTGCCTGATTTAGGTTGCGCATGTTCGGTGATGGGTTCACCCATCGCAAGCCGGTCCAGTCGAACCAAGCGTCCCGCATCCAGCCCGTCATTTCAACAACAGTCAGCTCGGCACCGATCTCTAGCTGCTCATTGAAGAGACGAGCTAGTTCACCGAGTGTTAGTCCGTGACGGATCGGCATTGGAAAATAACCGGTGAAACCCACTGCCGTGTCGTCCTGAATAGGCCCTTCGATCGCCACGCCGCCGATCGGATTGGGCCGGTCCAGTACGACGACCGACAGGTTATGTAGAGCCGCGGCCTCCATGACATAAGCCATCGTGGTCATGTAGGTGTAGAACCTGGCACCGATGCCCTGGATATCAACAACGATGGTGTCGAGATCTTCGAGCATCTTTGACAGCGGTCGCCGCGTCTCACCATAAAGCGAGTGGATCGCCAGTCCGGTACGCTTGTCACGGCCAGAGGCCACGGCCGAATCTTCTACCCCCCGGATGCCATGTTCAGGGCTGAATAACGCTACGAGCTCGACTGTGTCAGCATCATGCAAGAGATCAATCGTCGTGGTCCCGTCTTGCGCAAGACCTGTGTGGTTCGTCAGTAGACCGACCTGTCGGCCTCGCAACGGAGCAAAGTCGTCGGCACGAAGCACGTCGATACCTGCCATCACCGGCCTCGGTGTCCACAAGGGAAAGCCTCCGGACGCACCAAAGTCAACACCGGTCATGCCACCCCCTTGGGAGCCTATAGTTAGAGGCACCTCGATGAGTGCGGCCGCAACTGCCGTAGCCACCCGAGCACGGAGAGCAACAACATTGCCCTTGCCATCTGGATGCACGCGGTTCGACAGAAAGATGACGTAGGTGTCGGTCGTGGGATCAAGCCAGAGCGATGTCCCAGTGAAGCCGGTATGACCAAACGAACCGACGGGTAAGAGTTCTCCTCGGTTCGATGCGAAAACCGAGTCGATGTCCCAACCGAGGCCTCTCCGGTTCGGTTCGTGCTGCGGGGTCGCAACAGTGGTCATCTTCGCTACGGTGAGTGGCGCGAGTACACGCGTACCGCCAACCGTGCCCCTGCCTAGCAGCATACGGCAAAAGATAGCTAAGTCCTGTGCTGTGCTGAACAGACCCGCATGTCCAGCTACGCCCCCCATCCGGCGGGCTGTCGGATCGTGCACTGTGCCACGTAGCATCACCGAACTGGGTCCGCTGCAAGGCCACCCGAGGGGTGGGCAGGCTTCAGTCGGTGCAATCCTCGGTACGATGTTAACTGGTGGGTTAAACATCGTGTCAACCATTCCGAGCGGCACGAAGATCCGTTCTCGTACGTACTGGTCAAGTGGCAGTCCGGAAACTCGCGCAACAATCTCTCCGAGTAGGAAAAAATTTATGTCGCTATAAACGAACTGCCTGCCCGGCGGTGCCAAAAGTACCTCTTCGGTGGCTCGATGAATCGCCTCGTCGTAACCCTCAAACTCATCTGCCAAATCGAGGTCTGGCCTCAAACCAGACATGTGCGTTAGAAGGTGTCTAACGGTGACACTCTCCTTGCCATACCGTGAAAACTCTGGAATAAACGTCCCGACGCGGTCGGTCAGGCGGATTTGGCCCGCTTCGACCAACTGCATTACGCTAGTCGTCGTGGCAACGACCTTGGTAAGTGAGGCGAGGTCGAAGATGGTGTCACGCGTCAACTGCTCGCGGGCCGGCACCAGGGCACGATCGCCGAACACTTCGAAATAAACGACCTCGTCCCCACGGCCGACTAAAACAACCGCGCCGGGGAGTTGTTCCGCATCGATGGCCTCGCGCACGAGTACACTGACTCGTGCCAGCCTGGCTTCGTCAACACCCTGGCCAGCAATAAGGTCCGATGTATTCAGCAGTACACCGAGCAGAAGCCCGATCACAACACCACGTTGGTTCATAGCAATACTCGGGCGCCGACAGGCGCCAGAGTTCTGGATTATACTGGCAGAAACGATACCTTGAGTGAAGCCGCTCGGCGGTTGAGGTCGGGCATTCAAGATCATCAAGGTGCTATATGCAAACTGTGGCGAATTTTCCGTTGTTCTCTGTATGCGTAGCCTTCTGGCTTACCGCTAACGCCATAACTTTTGGGCAAACACGAGTCGTTGGCACGGTGCGCGATGAGAGCAACAGACCAATCCAAGGCGCATCAGTCACCGCTGAGAGCGGCACCCGTAGCTTCACTGCTACAACTGATTCCGGGGGGAATTTTGGCTTTGTTACCCTGCGGCCAGGCAATTGGGTGTTCACTGCGAAAGCGCTTGGCTTCACACCAGGACAAGTGCATCGGCGCGTCAGAGAGATAGCCCGCAACCCTGAGGTAGATTTGTTCCTAGCCCGCGGCGCTTATGGTGAGCGTTTCGGAGCCCTGGCGAATGTAAAGTCGACCGATCTGCAGGAGCAGCTACAACAGGCCGAGGAGCTGTATGCTGCTGAGCGCTACCTGGAAGCAATTGCTGCCTACGAGAAATTGTCGGTAAAGGTCCCGGCACTCACAACACTCAAGCTAAAGATTGGTCATTCTTACCTCAACATCGCGCAGTACGCCGAGGCACAAAAAGCTTATCAGGGCGTGCTTGCGGCTAAGCTAGACCTTGACCTTAGCCTCAACCGTGAACTGTTTTACAACTTCGGCGAAACTCAATTGGCCTTACAGGGCGCCGAGAGTGCGGTCGGCTGGTACTGGCGCGCCCATGAGGCCGATCCAGCATGGAGTAAACCTCTTCTTAAGCTGGGTGAGATCGCACTCGCCGCAGGTGATCAGGCTGAAGGGCGGCGATACCTGCAATTGGCCGTTGAGGCCGAACCTGGTTCCAAAGAGCAGTCCGTCGCAACCGCGATGCTCAAGCGATTGTCTCAGCCCCGGTAATGACTAGAAGGTCAACCACCGCACGCTGGGGTGTGGCCGTGCTTGTGGCGGTGAGTGCCTGCAGTGCCCCCCCACCGGATGATCTGTCCTACGTCGACACACTCCTCGCATCGCGGACCGCCAAGGACCAGGCATTTAAAAACAGTGCGGATTCTCCGGTCCCTGTTTCTCGCCGTCAAGACCTTCTTCCACTGAGTTACTTCTTACCTGATGTCGATTACCGAATCCCTGCATCGCTCGGCGTTGACAGTGAACAAACGATCTTCGAAATCCCCACATCGACGGGCAAGCGGAGGTCGATGCGCCGCGTGGGAGTCCTAGAATTTCAACTCGAGGGAAATCCTGTCACGCTGTCAGCTTTTGTCGAAGTCTTAGCATCCGACAACAACAGCTTGTTCGTGCCATTTGGCGATCTGACGAACGGCAGGGAGACTTATCCTGCTGGACGTTACCTCGACCTCGTGGTGACACCAACGGGAATCTACGACCTCGACTTCAATACTGCCTATCATCCGTTTTGCTACTATGACGTGCGCTTCGACTGCCCGTTCCCGCCACTCGAGAACCAGTTGGCATTAGCGGTCCGCGCTGGGGAGCGGCTGCCAGGAGAATGGGATGACTAAAGAAATGCATGGGCGTCGAACCAGATGATCAACATTGATAAGCTGGCGCGCGAGTTTGCTGACACGGTCAGCGGCCAATCCCCAGACCTAGCATGCGCAGCGCTGCTCATCGCCAGGCTCGAACACCCGCATCTCAACCCCAAGCCATCCCTCGAGTGTCTTGACCGCATGGGCGTCGAAGCACGGCAGCAGCTAGCGGACGGGGGTAGTAAAACTCAGCGAACGCAGTTCGAAATCCTCAGCCGTTACCTGTTTCGGGAACGGGGTTTTACCGGCAACTCTACTGACCACGAAGACCCCAGAAACAGTTGTCTGAATCAGGTGCTCGATCGACGGACAGGTATTCCGGTGACACTGGGGATTGTCTTTCTTGAAGTAGCTAAACGAGCCGGTGTTCGGGCGGCGGGAGTTAGTTTTCCAGGTCACTTCCTGGTACGATTACAAGCGGAATCATCGGAGCGGAACCGGCTACCACTTGTCATCGACCCAGCCAATAGCGGCAGGATAATGGCCGAGGGTGACTGCCGTGAACTGCTCCACCAACATCTCGGTGACGACTCCGAATTCGACCTCCGACTTCTCGAGCCGGTGAATGCTAAACAGATCATCGTACGAGTCCTCGAGAACTTGAAACGAATGTATGTCAGGCTACGCTCTTTCCCACAGGCGCGCAACGTAACTGAATTACTCCTCGCCGTTAAACCCTCTGGCGCCGTTGATCTTCGCGACCGCGGCTTGCTGGCCTATCACCTGCGGGACTTCTCGGGCGCCCTGAGAGACCTCGAAGCTTACCTGCACATTACGGGGCGATCCAGAAACGATGACGTCCCAGTAAATCGCCAGATGGAACACGAGCAGATCTGGGAACACATCAAGATGTTGCGAAGGCGAGTGGCAAGTTTGAACTAACTGCCACTGCGGTTAGGCCAGCGACCCTCGTCACCAGTCTCTCCAAAGACTGTTTGTCTCGGCGCTGCTGCTAAATCAGGTCGAGTCTTCGCCCCTTGACCCTACTTAGAATAACTAAAGGCCTTAGAGGAAACGTTGGCTCTTCTTAGTCGCTGCAGGTCGATACCTTTGACCATCAGTACAGACCTTGCCTCACAACCCATCGAATGGTGTCATCCACCACCAGATTCCGCGGTTGCTGCGTGACCAGTTAACCGGCCAATCTCATCGTACAAATAAGCTGAGGCAATAATGCCATTGTGAAAATTACCGAGATCCAGTCTTTCATTTGGCGCGTGTGCGTTTTCGTCTGGTAGGCCAATCCCAAACAGCACCGATGGTAGGTCAAGCACCTCCTGGAATGTCGCCACGACCGGAATCGACCCACCTTCCCGGTTAAAGACAGGTTGTTGTCCGAAGCCCCGCTCAACCGCACGGGCGGCGGCCTGTACGTACGGATTGTCAAACTCAGTCATCCAAGGCCTCCCACCATGCATACGGGTAATGGTTAACGCAACCGTCTTCGGCGTAACCTTCCGAAGGTAGTCCTCAAACTGTTTGGCGATCGTATCGGGCTCCTGGTCCGGCACAAGCCGCATACTCACCTTCGCCGTCGCGGTTGCCGGAATAACAGTCTTAGCTCCATCACCAGTGAAGCCCGACTGAAGACCATTGACTTCGAACGTTGGCCTAGCCCATACACGCTCGAGTGTTGTGTAATCCCTCTCGCCAAACAATTTTGGTGCCCCTAATTCTGTGCGGTAGTGCTTTTCGTTGAACGGTAGTTTCTTGAATTCGGCACGCTCCTCATCTCGCAGCGGACGTACGGCATCATAGAAGCCTGGGACCTTCACCCGACCACCGCGGTCTTTCATCTGTGCGAGCACCTGGCTCAACACGAAAGCCGGATTGGCAACCGCACCACCGAACGAGCCAGAGTGTAAGTCGCTCGCCGTACCACGGAGGTCAATCTGGAAATATGTGAGTCCTCGGAGACCATAGCAAATGGACGGTACGCCGCGGTCGAACATCGGAGAATCAGAAATTACGACCACGTCGGCGGACAACTCGTCACGCCGATCGCGGATGAACGCATCGAGGCTCTCGCTACCAACCTCCTCTTCACCTTCTAGGATGATCTTCATGTTCACCGGTAGCCTAGAGGTTTGTCTCAGGTGTGCCTCGATCGCTTTAAGGTGCATGAACACCTGGCCTTTGTCGTCGGCTGCACCACGCGCGTAGATCTCACCACTTCGCACCATGGCTTCAAAAGGCGGCGACTCCCAAAGCTCTATCGGGTCGACTGGTTGGACGTCATAGTGTCCGTAAAAAAGGATGGTGGGTGCACCCTCAGCCTTCAACCACTCTCCGCAAACGATCGGATTGCCGGGTGTCTCGTAAAGCTGGACATGGTCCAAGCCGACCCGTCGCATTTCTTCCGCCGTCCATTCTGCGCAGCGTCGTACGTCCGCCGCGTGCTCGGGTAACGCACTGATACTTGGAATCGCGAGGTAGGCTTTCAACTCGTCGATGTAACGATCTCGGTTCGTGTGAATAAAATCAATGATGGTGTTCATATAGACCTTCGTGATGCCGTTCAGTCAACGGTGGACAGGAAACTTTAGGTCGATGTCCAACGGTTCGCGTCGGTTTGGATTCGGTCTTCGACGCGGAGCTTCTCAAGATGTGCCAAAACACTTTCACGAGCTGCCGGAATAAGTTGCGGATCCAGAAACTCATAGACATGCGACACCAGCCTGTCCACTGTGTCAACACCGGATCGGATTGCCGCCAAGATTTGATCTTCACGCGACTGGCGATGATCGAGGTAGTGCCGCACAAGAGTTACTGGGTCGTCAATTGCGGGTCCATGCGCCGGGAGCAGCCGGGTTGGCTGGAGCGAAAGCACGCGCTGAAGTGACGCGAGATACGCGACTAGGTCGCCCCCGGAACTTGCTGGAATCATCACAGTGCTTCCGCTAACCACAAGATCGCCAGTAAACAAGACCCCGGAAGCACTATCCAAAAAGCATAGATGGTCTGGCGCATGACCTGGCGTGTGCACAGCCTGGAGTGCTGTATCACCGGCTGGGATCAAATCACCGTCGGCGATTGGAGTCCAGAACACCGAATCGCGTTCGTCGCGGCCCGGCCAGGGCATCTTAGCGGCCACGACCTCTGGCCACCTTGTCGTGAGTGCGCTGATGCCGGAAGCGTGGTCGGCGTGCCCATGAGTCACGAGAACCTTGGTTAGTGAAGTGCTCGGCGACTGGACTAACGCGTCGGCAACGCCTGTGACATGCCGAGAATCACCAGTTCCCGCATCAATCAGTACAGGTGATTTTCCGTTAAGGAGATAGGTATTGTTACCGGCTCCGGTGTAGGGCCCGGGGTTGTGCGCAGGAATCAGCTCATAGCGCATACCACCTCGTCATGAAACAAACTGGAATTCACTAGCACAGAATTGAAAGTGGAACCCCGAGCGTATGAAGCGGAGTGAGATGATTGAGAAAAGTAACGACGTAGGCGGAAGAACTAATGCTGAGTGAACGGGGTAAACGACGAAGCCCTGCAGATCGAAACAATGCGACTGAAGAACAAAAGCGTCTGACCCCCAAATGAGGATAATTACGACGGCCCGAGATTCTGAGCGGTGATTATCGTGCCGCGTGCTCCAGCTGTCAACCTTGGATGACGGAGACACGCATCGTTTAACTCCTTCGGTACCCAATAATAAAGCTGCCACCGGCAGCCATCATACCCCTCATGTGCCGCCAAATCCGATCGTGACCGTGTCATTCTCAACAATCACTGGAACGTTCCGTCGACCGCCGGTGTGCGCCAGCATTCGACGCAACCCGTCGGCGTCCTCCTTAACGTTGACATAATCGACCTTGATGTTCCGCTTCGCATAGTCCTCACGGGCAGCGGTGGTATAAGGTCACGTGTCTTTACCGAAGATATAGACGATCTGATTCATTTTATTAATTCCTCCTTTGCGGGATCACTGCAAAGTGTCCTCGAGCTCAATACGTAATGCATCTGGAATGGGGATCGGCCGTTTAGCTACAACGTCGTAAGAAACCTGTACGGATTTCGCTGTCGCGATCAATCGGCTGGTCAATTTTTCGACGACCTCGTATTCGTAGCTGAAGCTCGAACGCCCAACTGCGGAAACCTTCACCAACACGTCGAGGACGTCACCATACTTAGCCTCCGATCGGAAGTCACATTCGGCGTGCGCCAGGATCGTTCCCGGCTGCTTCGGCACTCTGTCGCTACTGGTCAAGCCGTGATCGCGCGACCGGTCCTGTAAGTGGCGGAAAAACGCCCAGCGTGCTTCTTCGAGGTAAGTGAAGTAAACCGCGTTGTTCACGTGGCCAAACTCATCGCAATCTCGAAACCTGACGTCGATCGAGTGATGAAAGCTACTACCCATGAACCAGCGCGGGGAGGAAGGAAGGTTGACGGAACCTCGCGCCGCCCGACTATTATACGGCGTGCCCAACGAAAGCCCATCTGCCGAATCATTCACACCAGAGGAACGACGGCTCCTCGAACCGTATTTCACGAATCTCGACGAACCAGTGTTCGCACTGACGAATTTACCGGACGTCGTCAAGGGCGCACTCTTTGCCCGATACTCGAGGTCCGCAAAATCGCTGCGTCGACTGTTTCTCGATGAATTCGCCGACAAAGTGTCCGATGCCGATCGTCAGACGCCAGATGTTGGCGTCGAGCGTGCCGAACGACTCTACACACGCGTTTTCCACGAGTACGGCGATGACTCGGTTGCTCAATTGGGTGGGGCGCACATCGCCTGCGAAGGTGCCTCAAACCTCTTAACGAAGGTGCTGGAACGGGGTAGGCTGGCAGCGTATCTCGAACAATCAACACGCTACGTACCCTACATCGACCGCCCGCAAGGCCACTGGAAGTACTTAATCCCGGAAGAACTCAACGGGACGCCACTGCGCGCTCGGTACATCCGAACCCTCGATCGCGCTTTCGAAATCTACACCCGGTGGATCGAACCGATGCAGGATTACTACAAGGACAGGCATCCGAAGGACCCAAAGGATTCGGACGGTGTCTACCGGGCGGCGATCCGTGCGAAGGCCCTTGATACATTACGTGGCCTCCTACCAGCGGCAACGCAGTCCAACGTGGGCATTTTCGGGTCTGGACAGGCCTATGAAAGCTTGCTTCTACAGATGCGTGCACATCCACTGACCGAGATGCGGCGATATGCGGAGATGATGCTCGTAGAACTGCGCAAGGTGATCCCTGCGTTCCTAACACGTGTTGACCTGCCCGACCGAGGCGTTCTATGGAGCGATTATCTAAGCACTACGCAGACTGACCTGAGACAAACATCAATGGCCGTGTTGGCTAACATCGATCCCCAACCACGAGATGAAGTGTCGTTGGTCGATTTTGACCCGGACGGCGAGGTCAAAGTCGTCGCTGCCGCACTTTACGCGGTGTCGAACCTGCCAGATTGTCAGCTACTCGCCATGGCGAGGCAGATGCCGGCCAACGAGCGCGCGTCAATCTTAAAGGCCTACATCGGTGCCCGGACAAACCGGCGCCATAAGCCGGGCCGCGCATTTGAGCGCACTGGTTACCGTTTCGATGTGCTAACGGACTACGGCGCATTTCGCGATCTCCAGCGACATCGTTTACTCAGCATTGAATGGCAGGATCTGACAACCGACCACGGTTTCAACGAGCCGGCAGCAATCGAAGAAGCCGGTGCGCTGGCCGACTGGCGTCAGGTCATGGAGTCATCGGTTGAGCTACACGAAGCTCTGCGGAAAGCGACCCTCGGCGCGGTGGCACCGTATGCAGTCGCCATGGCATACCGTATCCGTTTCTACATGCACATGAACGCGCGAGAAGCGATGCACGTGATTGAGCTCAGGAGCGCTCCGCAGGGACATCCAGCGTATCGACGTGTCTGTCAAGCAATGCATCGGCTAATTGCCGAAGAGGCAGGTCACCGGGCTATCGCGGCCGCGATGCGATTCGTTGATCATTCGGTGGTGGACCTCGAACGTCTCCAGGCTGAACGGGCTTCAGAGAAAAAGCGGCTCCAGTCCTAAAATTATTTCTGGTCCATAAGCCAAGAATCAGGAAAGTGGTGATTAGTCTTTCTCTGTGTTCCAAAATCGAGAGAACTCATTGAGATGAGTGAGCGAGTCGAAGGATTGCATTCGATCAAGAAACAGCACGCCGTTAAGATGATCAGTCTCGTGCTGGATAACACGCGCGGCGAGGCCGTGAGCAGTACGTTGCATTGGTTCACCGTAACGGTCGAGTGCACGCAATTCCACCTCGGGCACGCGTGGTACACGTCCCCGTAGATCCGGAATGCTCAAGCAACCCTCCCAGTCCTCGACGGTCGGGCTACCAAGCAACGTAAGAACGGGATTAACGACAACTATGAGAGGCATCGGATCTTCACCATCCTCAACACCAGCTACGAAGATTCGCCGCTGCTCGTGCACTTGTGGTCCGGCTAATCCAATCCCTTGGTACTCGACCATCGTCTGGATCATGTCATCGATTAACTTCTGTATGACTGGTGTCAACAATTCCGCACGTTCAACGGGCCGAGCTTTCTCACGAAGCACGGGGTTGCCCATACGCGCAACATTGAGAATAGACATTCCCCCGATTATACGTGAGCAATAGGTAAGACACTGAGACGATGACTCCGCCACTAGAACACGCCTACCGCTATTGCCCTCTGTGCGGCGGTGTGCTAACAGCGAAACTAATTAAGGCCGGTGAACCCAAACGACTCGTTTGCGGGGGGTGCGAACACGTTGTCTATCTCGATCCGAAGGTGGCTGTCGGCACGATCATTCGGATGGAAGATGACCGAATCATCCTCGTGCGTCGCGCGATCGAGCCAGGCTTTGGAAAATGGGTGTTTCCGGGTGGCTACGTAGATCGGGGCGAGGAGATTACGACTGCAGCCACTCGGGAAGCGCTCGAGGAGACGAATCTCAATGTGCGGCTCCTCGGATTAATCAATATCTATTCTTACACCGGCCGCACGCCTGTCATCATCGTCTACGCTGCCACTGTGGTCAGCGGCGTTCTGCGCCACTGCGACGAGTCGCTCGAGATCAGGCACTTCTCACGGAACGAGATCCCATGGCAGGATCTGGCATTTCGCAGTACCCAAGAGGCGCTGCGCGACTATTTCGATGGGCATCTCTATTGCCACGGATTTCAAGAAAATTAGGTTGAGCGTATCGCTAAGGTCGTTTCGCCGGAAAGTTCAGATGCTCGACCAGCGCTTCAGCAATAGCACTCTCGACAATCTCGTCGATCGGCAGAGCAGCCTCTGCAGCCTCGGTCTCAGCCACTGTGGCCCGGGTCGCTGGGTGCTTCGGTGTGAAAAGTTGACAGCAGTCCTGGTCGGGAATAATTGAGATCGGGTACGTGCCAATAGACCGTGCCTCGTCCGTGATCTCATTCTTATCGTGGCCAACTAGCGGTCGGAGTACGGGTAAGTGAGTCACAGCATTAATAACCGCTAGGTTCTCAAGAGTCTGTGACGCAACCTGACCTACAACCTCGCCGGTCACGATTGCGCGGGCGCGTGTGTTATGCGCCAAGCGATCCGCAATACGTAACATCAGACGACGATAGATGATTACCCGCAGAGGCGGCGGAACGGTTAGAACGACCTGCCGCTGGATTTCTCCGAAGGCAACCATGGTGAGACGTGATCGCAACTGTGACCGCGTAAATAGCCTAGCGATTTCGCGCACCTTATCCTGCGATGCCTTCGAAAGAATCGGATAGCTGTGAAAGTGGATGAAGTGAACTTGACAGCCACGCTTCATCATCCGGTAGGCCGCAACGGGGGAATCAATGCCGCCCGAAAGAAGGCACACGACGCGACCACTCACGCCACTCGGAAGCCCCCCTGCGCCCCGCTGCTTGCCGAACGAGTAGAACACTTCGTCAGTCAACATTTCCAGATGCACCGTCAGGTCTGGAGTCGACAGATTTACCGTCCAACCCTTCGCTTGCTTGATCCTGCCTCCAACCTCTCGCTCGATCTGTGGCGAGGTGAGCGGGTACCGCTTGTCAGCACGGCGCGCCGACACTCTAAACGTCCCGGGCTGCCGATCGCCCAGGTCGGCAAGTACCGCATCCGCAATCTTGTCCAAGTCACCCCCAAGTACGTGCCCAGCTTGAGCAAAGTTGGCAACACCGAATACTAGGCGCAACTGTTCGGCTAACGTTTCCCACTCGGCTGTTGGACCAAGTTCCAGCTTGATGCGACCCATCAGGGCCCGCACTCTTGTGACTCCTAACTCGGCCGTGAGCGCACGGAGGTTGCGCACCAGTCGTGCAATGAACCAAGGACGGTTGCCGCCCTTAAGTGCGATCTCGTGGTAGTGGACAATGACTGATTTCATCGAGGTGTTTAACTGGCCCATACAGATCGTAACTGGCTACTCAATAAGTAACAAACGCTATCCGGTCGCCCACTGCCGATCGTTGTCAACCTAGGTAAATCGTGGGAAACTCAGGCACGGCTTTCTCCCCTGTGTGCAGCTGTGTCCCAAATGCCACAATCTGCTTCATCCTCAACGTGGAACGCTGACGCCATCGTGGTCGGCGCCGGACCGGCCGGTAGCGGCACAGCAGCAGCGCTCGCTCAGTTGGGACACCGGGTCCTCTTACTCGAGGCAGAGCGGTTTCCCCGCGACAAGGTCTGCGGTGACGTTCTACTTCCAGAAGTTGCCACAGCGCTGACGACGCTGGGCACGAGTCTAAACGAACTGGCCCCAGACGCGTTTACCATCAAGGGGTGCAACTTCACTACGGGCAGCGGTCTTCGAGTAGGTGCTGATTTTGTTGATTTACGCGGCCGAAAACACCTATGGCGAATCCTGCCTCGGCGCATCCTTGATGAGCGCCTGGCTCGATACGCTGAGCGGTGTGGGGCTCAACTACGAGAGAATCAACTCCTAGAGCAGGTCGACTGGGACCCCACCAGGCAGCTGAACGTGCTGCAGGTGAAGCAGCGTGGCGGTCGTGTTACCTATTGTGCTCCCGTTGTCGTTGGCGCAGACGGTGCCTTTGGTCGAGTCGCGGCAAGTCGGGGTCTCGCGCCCATGTTCGGCACACAGCACCGCTATAGTGTTGCGCTGCGCGCCTACACCGATCACACAGCGTCAGCACCTCGGTTCGAAGTGATCACCGACGGCCAGTTCGAGCGCGGCTGCTGTTGGATCGTGCCAGTGTCGACACATCGCGCTAACGTTGGCGTCGGGCTCTTCGACTCACGCCACCGTCCGACCCGTGGCGAGCTGGTTCAGCATCTGACCCGGATGATGGATTCCCGAATTAGTCTTTCTTGTACCCAGGAGCTAAAGGGTTGGCAATTGCCATCGGCCAGCCTAAGGCGTCGAACGGTAGCCGATGGAGTTCTGCTCGTCGGTGACGCGGCAGGATTTGTCGATCCGTTTACCGGGCATGGGATTCATAACGCACTCACCAGTGGACTTCTAGCTGCCCGCGCTGTTCATGATGCAATCACCAAGGCCGACTGGCGTGCGACGAGCCAAGCACTGCGCGGTTACGAGCTGGCGTGGCGGCGACGATTCATGATTGACTTCGGGACCGGCAGACTCCTGCAGCATGTCCACGGAAATCAGCGACTACTGGAGAAGCTGGTCGCGCACGCCACGTGTGATAACCGCTGGGCTGGACAACTCATGGGGCTTGTCGGCCACGCCGGCCCAAGACATCACCTGTTAAATCCGAGATTTCTTTGGCAACTGCTGCGGTCAAGTTTCGGACGGTCTGACGCGTTACCTGTGTAGAGTGATCCTGCATGACCAGAAATCCTCAACAGCTCTGGCACCCGGGTTCACTGACCGGTACGGACAGTATCGCCGAGATGATTGCCGCTAAGGACCTTAATAACCTCTATCGGGCAAGCTGTTTCTTCACCGAAATCGAACGTTACCGAGCGTTCTGCGCGCTGTACGCGGTGATGCGACTCGTCGACGATTGCGTCGATGCAGTCCTCTCCGAGGGCCTCGATAGCGATGCTGTGCCTCATACACAGCGGATTCTTGTCGCATGGGAGCACGCGGTCTCTGCGGCGATGGCCGATCAGTTACCAAGCTCCGCTGAGGTCCAAGCAACCAAAGAGCCACATGCAGCTGATGTTCTAGACGCCTTCGGGCGAGGCGTAGCACGGTTCCCAATAGAACCTTCGCTTTGGAGTGCTTTTTTCGATGCTATGAAGAAGGACCTCGAGCGTGACAGATTTCAAACCTTTGAAGAGTTTTTACGTTATGCCCATGGTGCGACGGTGGCGCCGACAACCATCTACCTCTACCTGATCACAGCGGAACAGGGCGCTGATGGAGTCTTTCGCACCCCAGCAGACTTCGACCTACAGGGCTGTGGCCACAATCTCGGGCTATTCGCATATGTTAGCCATGTCCTGCGAGATCTCCGTCAGGACCTAGTCACTGGCGAGAAAGGCCTAGTCTATCTAGCCGGTGACGACATGGCGGCGCACCGCGTGACTGAGGCAACGCTGCTAGAAGACCTGGGACGGGAACATGCTAGCCCAGGCCTTAAGGCGTTAGTCGAGGACTTGGCGGGACGAGCAGACACATGGCGCCGTGCGGGTGAAGCACAACTTACGCCCTTGAAAGAGCAACTGCCTGCAGACCGAATGTTTGTGTTGCGGTTGATTATCCGGCTCTACATGGCAACACTGGAAAAGATCGCAGCGTGTGATTTTGATCCCATGACCGAACACCATCTTTTAACTAATGCCGACAAAGAGCGGCTCGCGCTGACGGTTGCGGCCGAGACCAGTGCGGCCGGAATCTAAGTCTCTGGAAAACGTTGATGCGAGATCTCATCGCCGCTGCCTTCGCCGTACTGCTGCTCGTCACCGCAGTGAGCCTCGGCTCAACACTCCATATGTTTCGTAAACGTCGTCAGGCGCAACGCCGGCGCGAGCTCCAGCAGGGCCGCCGTGTTGTCGCTGAACTTCCGTCCGGCACCGACATGACGCTCTTCAGCGAAGATGACAATATCTTTTTTTACCGCGATGCAACGATCGACAAACGGCGAATCACGGCTGTGCGCGTACTGATTAACGGATCCCCGATCGCAGCCTACGAATCTAAACGGTTTCAAGCGTCACTGAAGGCAATGCCTACTGCCTTCAAGGATCGCTCTGAGGACATCGCGCACGATCGATGGGACGTAGCCATCGAGACAGTTGATGAAACGACCCTTGTAGAATGCGGCGCAATCCGAGAACGAATTTCTCAAGAGCTAGCCCGACGAATTTTCGATTGCGTGAAGTTGGATCTTGTGGAGCGGGATGACGCAACCGGGCCCGTTTAAACGATTACCACTCGGTCTCTGGCATCTTCGCACGTGTGTTTACGGCCCGGGCGACCATGAAGAGAAGGTCGGACAGTCGGTTAACGTAGACCCGTACCGCCCGCTCGACAACATCGCTTCCCAATGCAACAATCCGGCGCTCTACTCTGCGGCATACGGAGCGCGCCAAGTGCAACGATGCCCCAGCCGGCGTGCCGCCAGGCAGAATAAATTGCCGCATCTCAGGCAATTCTTCGTCGAAACGATCAATCCACGACTCCAGCCGTTCCACGGCTCGAACATCCAAATCGACCTTGGTAATCCGCTCGGCAATCCGGCGTTGCGGGTCGGCCAATCGCGCACCAATAGCAAAAAGGTCGCGCTGCACATGCGTGATGATCTCAATCAGGTCTGGCTCAGTCAGGTGGGCGAGCACCAGCCCAAGTACTGCGTCCAACTCATCAACCTCACCGCAGGCCTCAATCCGCGGATCGGATTTCGAAAGACGGGTGCCATCAAAAAGACCGGTCTCTCCGTCGTCGCCGGTACGAGTGTAGATCGACACTTCGCAATTATAATGCCATCGTTGGCGCATCGACCGGCCACCGAAAACGATGACCCTTGAACGCAGGCAGTCACGTCTGGCCTTGCCAGCGCCAGTAGAACGACAGAGGTTCCGCCGTCGGCTCCTCACATGGTACTGGAAACACGGCCGTGACCTACCTTGGCGTCGAACGCGCGATCCGTATCGCATTCTCGTATCGGAGATCATGTTGCAACAGACGCAAGTCGATCGAGTGATGCCGAAATACAAGGAGTGGCTAAAGAAATATCCGACGCTTAAAGCGCTCGCGGCGGCAAGACCCCATGACGTGATCCGCAGTTGGTATCCACTCGGATATAACATTCGGCCCAGGCGGTTGCACGCTATCGCGCGGGAATCAGTACTGCGGTACGGAGGTGCCCTGCCCGATGACGAGACCACGCTTCGGTCTTTCAAAGGGATAGGCCCATACACAGCCGGCGCGATCCTAAGTTTCGCCTTCGGCCGCCGGGAGGCGATTCTTGACACCAACGTGGCGCGCGTACTGTACCGAGTCTTTGTCGGCACGGGTGAACTGCGTACCCACGCATTGCAGCGCCATCTCTGGAGCCTGTCTAGGGTGCTCCTGCCTCGACGACACGTGTTCGATTTCAACCAGGGACTCATGGATTTTGGCGCAACTGTGTGTACGGCACGACGGCCTCGATGTCGTTCCTGTCCCTTGGCCACCACCTGTCGTACTGGGCCGATCGATAGTCGTCCAGCGGGACTACGCAAGAAATGAGTAGTGCACCGCTTGTTGTAGTAGCGGCAGTTATTGAACAACAGGACTGCTTTCTAATTACGAAACGTGCAGCAGGCGATCATCTAGCAGGATGTTGGGAGTTTCCTGGAGGCAAACTGGAATCCGGAGAATCACTCACAGATGCGCTGCGACGGGAAATGCGGGAGGAGCTCGACGTTGAGATTGAGATTGGCGAGCAAATCGATTACGTCGAACACGCTTATCCTAACAGGATCGTATGTCTACATTTTTATCGCTGCCAACTAAAGGGAAAACCACGTCCGATGTTGAATCAGCAGATCCGTTGGGTCAAACGACATGAACTAGCCACACTGGAGTTTCCACTCGCCGATAAAGCATTAATCGTTAGGCTGAAGAAGGTGGGAACGGAAGTGCCGTAACTTCAGCAGCGACCCGACTCTCACCGTCCGCTACCTCGACATGTGTACCTGGCGCCGTGTACGCACGCTGAACATAAGCTAAGGCAATCTGTCGATCGAGTCGCGGCGACAGAACCGTGCTCATCACCCGGCCAATTGATTCATGGCCGTCGTAGACAGACTCGCCCGACGCGGATTCCGTCGTGTGATCCTGTGAGAATATCAGGCCGACTAGTCGTCGTGCGACACGCCCTTTGCCGCGATGCAGGATTCGAATGATGACCTCCTGGCCGACATAGCAACCCTTCGTTTCACTGATGGCACGAGCCTCGATACCGGCCTCAAGTGGGATCGTGTCCTGGTCCATATCGATCCCGAACCGAGGTGTGCCGGCCTCCACACGGAGCGCTTCCACTGCGCCAGCATTCCCCCACTCAAGACCTAAACCCTCCAGCTGCTCATTCATTTGCCCGGCGTAAGCACTTGAAACACCGAGGTCAATGCCAGGGACACCCAACTCATTGTTACTCACGGCCAGCACCGGCTTTCCGTTGAGCACCCACCATCCGTTGTCAAGACCTTGATAGGCAGTTAGCGCTTTCGTTCCCGACAGGGTTCGCTCCAGCTTTAAGATGTGCTCCAGGCAAGCCGTCGCACCTGGCCCACGCACACCAACCCAATACCAGGCTGAAGACTCATCATTGACCTGGACATCCTCAGAAAATACCAGCATCGAGAACCGAGAGGTTAGCGTGTCAGATAGCGCAGAATCAACGTCCAGCAGTAACCGATCTCCGAGATTCAGAACCCTCATGTCGGCAATCATGCGCCCCTGCGGCGTGAGGTAAGCAGCGTAACAACCTGCGCCAGTTGTCAGCCCCGAGATGTCGTTCGTAAGAAGACCCTGCAAGTACGAAGCACAGTCGCTGCCCTTCATACTTATCGCGCCCCGATTACTGAGACTCACGAGCCCAGCTGTTTCACGGAGCTTGTCGTAGGACTGGATTAGCGTCGCGTTGACCATGTAACCAACCAGTTCGCACACACAGGATGGTATGCTGGGAAGTGATGCGTGCGCCGGTCTATTGTACCGTCGCCTTCTTGGCGACGGCAATGTGCTCACTCACGGCTGCTCCACAGTCAAGTCCCAGACCAACTCCTGGTCAGTCTACGTTTAATATCTTTTTTCAGCTCGCTCTCGTAGGAACCGAGGAGATCCGGCTGGAGGAGACCGAGTCAGGCTGGACAATTAACTCAACAGGCCGAGTGTCGGGTCCGCTCGACCTAGCCATTCGACAGTTTGAGATTCGTTACGACGATTTGTGGCGGCCAGAGGCCCTGTTCATTGATGCCACGCTTGCCGGTGAGCCTTACAGAGTGCAGACAACATTCACGGAAACCAGTGCGACGAGCGATATACTCGTAGGTAGTGAGACCCGCAGCAAAGTAGACGCTTTATCAGCCGGGACTATCGTCCTCCCAACGAACTTTTTCGCGTCGTACGAAGCCCTCGCAGCACGCCTATCAGTAACCGAGGTTGGCACAGCTATTCCTGCCTACATCGCACCGCAAGCCGAAATTACCATCCGATTAAACCGAACGAGTGAGCAGCGGATCACCACAAGTGTTGGCACGGTTGAAGCGCAGCGGCATCATGTGACCTTTCTCAACAATCGTAATCCCTTTGATGCCGAAATTTGGTCTGATGCTGAGCGTCGATTGCTACGTATCAGCATGCCGACGATCGGGCTCGACATTGCGAGGCAGGAAATTGTCTCGCTATCAGCACGGCAGGAAGCCGTACGAAACGAAGGGGACGAAGACCTGCACATCCCCGCTTCGGGTTTCAATCTAGCAGCGACACTCACCAGGCCTCCGCCATCTCCCGCGGCCTCGCCTGAAACCGATAACGACCGTGAGTGGCCCGCCGTAGTTCTTGTGCCAGGACCAAATTCAACCGATAGGGACGAAACATCTTCGGGCGTGCCAATCTATGGCAACTTGGCGGGCGGCCTCTCCGACGCTGGTTTCATCGTCATCCGCTACGATAAACGAGGAGTCGGCCAGAGCGGCGGCCGGCTCGAAACCATCACACTCTCGGAATACGCTGAAGATGTTAGGTCGGTGATCCGTCATCTTCGTGACCGGGCTGACGTAGACGAGCGTCGGATTGCCGTAGTGGGCTACGGTGAAAGTGGTTGGGTCGCCATGCTAGCCGCTGCGAAGGAGCGCAGGATTACTGCCCTCGGATTGGTGGCGGCTCCGTCGACACGCGGTGTGGAGTTCGTCCTCGAACAGCAGCGACAAATGCTCGTACGCATGGAGATCAGCGACGAGGAGAGACTGAGTAAGATGGAGCTACAGCGACGGATTCACGACGCGGTCATGACGGGCGATGGCTGGGATGATATTCCGCCTGACATGCGCAAGCAGGCTGACACGCCGTGGTTTTCAAGTTACCTCAATTTCTGGCCGGCCGACGTCATTCAGGACTTACGCCAGCCAATGGTCGTCATTCACGGCGGTCTCGACCGGCAAATCGTTCCAGGACACGCAGACCGCCTGCTTGAGATGGGCCTGGCACGTGACCGGAGGGTACCAACCGAATTGATCCGCTTCGACGCCCTGAATCACCTTTTGGTCCCAGCCGTGACGGGTGAGGTTAGCGAATATCCGACGCTCGAGAAACGGACGGTCAGTGCTGAGTTAATCGCCGCCCTCGGGGAGAAGTTGCACGAGGTCATGCCCTCTCGCCGCTGACGCGTAGGCGACGAACGCATGCCCCCAGGGATTGGAAGGCGCGTATAATGCTTGGTCGGAGTTGGTCGCATCTTTAACGTATGAGATCGCAAATTCATGATCGTCGGAATCCCTAAAGAAACGTTTCCTGGCGAACGACGTGTTGCCATCGTTCCCTCAGTCATTCCCTCACTCACAAAAGCTGGCCTTCACATCCTTACTGAGGCCTCCGCAGGCGACGAGGCAGGATTTCCTGATGCAGCGTTCCTTGATAAGGGCGCACAGCTAGCAAGTGATCGTAGCCAGGTGTTCGCCGATGCCGACATCGTGCTCCAGGTTCGCACTCTGGGTGCAAACCCAGAGGCTGGCCGAGTAGACCTCGGTCTGCTGCGGCAGGGCCAAATCATCATCGGACTCTCGGAGCCGCTCACCGCACTTGACTCGGCCAAGGCACTCGCTGAACGTCACGTAACGGCATTTTCACTTGAGCTGATCCCACGCATCACACGTGCCCAAAGCATGGATGTGCTGTCATCGATGGCTACAGTCAGCGGTTACAAAGCCGTGGTGCTCGCAGCTGATACAGCACCTCGCATGTTCCCGATGCTGATGACTGCCGCCGGTACGGTCAAACCAGCGCGCGTCCTTATTCTCGGCGCAGGTGTGGCTGGCTTGCAGGCAATCGCCACCGCCCGGCGGCTCGGAGCCAACGTCGAGGCATATGACGTTCGTCCCGCAGTTAAAGAACAGGTCGAGAGCCTTGGCGCAAAATTCGTCGAACTTAATCTCAAGACCGAGGATAGTGAGGACAAACGCGGCTACGCTAAGACTCAGGACGAAGCGTTCTATCGACGCCAGCAAGAGGCGATGGCTGCAGTGATCGCTCGCGCTGACGTGGTGGTTACCACTGCGCTAGTCCCTGGAAAAAAAGCTCCGATCCTCATCACTAGGGAAATGGTCGATGGAATGGTCCCCGGGTCAGTCATTGTCGACCTTGCAGCCGAGCAAGGTGGCAACTGTGAACTGACCAAGGCTGACCAACCGACGGTGCACCGCGGTGTAACCTTACTCGGTCCGACGAATTTGGCTGCCAGTGTGCCGTATCACGCTAGTCAGATGTACGCAAAAAACATCACATCCTTTCTGCTTCACCTAATTGACGGTGGAAAGTTCGTCTTGGACCTGGAGGATCAAATTACGAAGGACACGCTGGTGTCCCACGATGGGGAGGTTGTCAACCCTAGACTGCGTGAACTCCTCGACACGATCACTCCCGCGATCGACAACGAAAGGACCGGCGCCTGATGGACGCTTTCATCCCGCTCCTTACCATCTTCCTGCTCGCGGTTTTTGTCGGCTTCGAAATCATTACGAAGGTTCCTCCGCTACTACACACGCCGCTAATGTCTGGTTCTAACGCGATCTCGGGCATCACGATTATCGGCGCGATGATCGCTGCTACAACGCCAAACACACTAACGACCGCGCTCGGCTTCTGCGCGCTCGTACTAGCCGCCACGAACGTCGTCGGCGGTTTCCTCGTCACCCATCGCATGCTTGCAATGTTCAAGAAGAAGGATTGACGCTTTGGATTCGTCTGTTATTAACCTGACATACCTCGCGGCGTCGGTTCTGTTCATCCTAGGCATCAAAGGGTTAACCCATCCGCGCACCGCCGTTCACGGGAATCTTTACGGCGCGACTGGCATGTTACTGGCAATAATCGCCACACTGGCAACCCGCGATGTTTTTGGGAGCGGTCTGCAAGGAATCGGCGTAATCCTCACTGGCATCGTCATCGGTGGTGGGATCGGCGCCACGCTCGCGCTAAAGATTCAGATGACCGCGATGCCACAAATGGTCGCACTATTGAACGGGTTTGGGGGCGGCGCCTCGGTCTTCGTCGCTGGCGCGGCGCTCTTAGACGCAACCGAACCAACGACCCAAATGACGGTCGCAACGGTCGCCTGCGGGATCATTGGTGGCATCACCTTCTTCGGCAGCCTCGTCGCATTCGACAAACTGCAGGGGTTGGTGCTACCCGGTAAGCCGATGCACTTCCCTGGTCAGCAGTTTGTGAATCTATTGATTGGGATTGGCGCACTCACCGTAGGCGTCATGATCGTGAATAACCCGACGATGACGCATCTCTATTGGGTGCTTGTCGCGCTCGCCGCGGTCGGTGGTGTGCTACTCACTATTCCAATCGGCGGCGCTGACATGCCGGTCGCGATTGCGCTGCTCAACTCGTACTCCGGGTTGGCGGCAGCCTCGACCGGTTTCGTCCTCGATAACAACGCACTCATCATTACGGGATCGCTCGTCGGCGCGTCCGGCCTAATTCTCACGCGGGTCATGTGCAAAGCGATGAATCGATCCCTAACTAACGTTCTTACAGGCGCAATCGTGCCAAAAGTCGAAGGCGGCGCCTCGGCAGATGAAGTCTACGCGGGGCGAGTCAAGTCGGCGTCACCCGAGGAAGTCGCGATGTTGTTTGACTCAGTACGGCGGGTGGTGATCGTCCCCGGGTACGGTCTCGCGGTCTCACAGGCTCAGCATGCTGTTCGCGATCTCGCGAATCTACTCGAGTCACAAGGTGCCGAAGTGGAGTTCGCGATTCATCCAGTGGCTGGCCGGATGCCCGGTCACATGAACGTTTTGTTAGCCGAAGCCGACGTCGCTTACGACAAACTTCGCGAGATGGATGACGTCAACCCTACCTTCGCTGAGACTGATGTTGTGATCGTCATCGGAGCCAACGATGTAGTCAATCCAGTTGCGAACACCGACCCGGCCAGCCCAATCGCTGGAATGCCGATTCTCGAAGTGGACAAGGCGCGCACTGTTGTTGTCATCAAGCGTAGCCTTAGCCCAGGATTCGCTGGTATTCCGAATCCGCTCTTCGCTGCCGAGAATACGCTCATGCTCTTTTCTGACGGCAAGAAAGCGGCTCTGGATCTAATCTCAGCCATCAAAGAAGCCTGAGTGGGCGTCAGTCGATGTGGTTACTGAAAGTCAAAGTGGGATTGATATCGGACATCACAACGACGACCCCTGTCACCTTCCGGGTCATGACCGGCGTGATGAAGACAATCGGCCGCGCCCCAACAGCAGACTTCACGCTCGACTGCACTCTTGTGTCTCGTTTGCACTGTCGCCTCATCAGCACGAACGACCGTCTCGAGGTGGAAGACCTCGACAGTACCAACGGCACCTTCGTCAACGGTCAGCAGGTCAAGCGCAAGGTGCTTACCTCGGGCGACACACTGCTCATCGGCCAAATCGAGCTAACAGTATCTGAGGAATCGGCGTCCTAGGTCTTCTTGGTCTGCTGCCCCCAATCACCACTCAACGACAAGCCCAAAGGCTAAGGAACATCAGGTCGCACTGACGAGGAATGGATTGGTCCGGCGTTCGTCCCCGATGGTCGTCTTCGGGCCGTGCCCGGGGTAGACTTCGGCTTCATCACCAAACGGCAGCAACACTTCTCTGATCGACCGGAGCAGGAGCGCATGATCGCCCCCTGGTAAGTCGGTTCGGCCAATTGACCCAGCGAAAAGAGTGTCGCCGACAAACAGCATCTGCCCTAACCTACCGGCCTCCCCCACCTGCAGGCAGACTCCGCCGGGACAATGGCCCGGTGTGTGATGTACGACCGCCTCGTACCCGCCAAAGCGCAATGGACCCAGCTCGTCGTAGTAGTGGTCAATCGGAGGCAGCGGATCGACCCGCAGACCAAACAGAGCGCCCTGTTGCACGGCTTCGTCGTACAAAAACAGGTCGTCTCGATGTAGACAGACCGGAGCGCCAAGCATTTCCTTGCACTTCGCAACCCCAGTGACGTGGTCGACGTGAGCGTGAGTCAGTAGAATATATTTAATAGCCAACTGGGCTCGTTCAACAATAGCCAGTAGGTCATTAATTTCATCGCCGGGATCGATGATGACGCCTTCCTTGGAGGTTTCACACCCCAGCACGAATCCGTTCTTAAAGAACGGTTCAACAGCCCGGCTTTCCAGTAGCATAAGTCTCTCCGCGCGCACGCGCCTTGAGAGTATAGAATCGCGGCACTTCCATGTCGATTTCACTTGATGACATCACGGCGGCGAGGAATCGGATCAATAAATATATTCAGCGAACACCGTTGGCCCAATCACCATGGCTCTCGGAATTGACCGGTGGGCGAATTCTGCTAAAAGTCGAGTCGTTGCAAACAACTGGCTCATTCAAACTGCGCGGCGCAGTTAACGCACTCGCGTCGTTGCTCGAACGTTCTGAGGCGGCACCGCGTGTCGTGACGGCATCGGCCGGGAACCACGGACGAGCTATGGCGTGGGCAGCTGAACGGCTCGGCGTCGAATTGACGGTGTTTACCTCAAACGACGCCCCGAAAACTAAGCGTGATGGAATTCGTCGTCACGGCGCTGACCTACGCGATGTGGCGCCGACCTACGACGAAGCGGAGCAGTTAGCAAAGACATTCGCCATAGAGACTGGCGCCACCTACATCTCTCCCTACAGTCATCCCGACGTCATCGCGGGTGCTGGAACGGTCGCACTGGAGGTCCTAGAGGAGGCCCCAGACACAAACTCGATTCTGGTGCCGACCGGCGGTGGCGGACTCCTGAGCGGAATCGCCATCGCCACCAAGGCATTAGCGCCGGCGGCACAAGTGGTTGGCGTCGAACTCGAGGTGTCGCACCCTTTTCGTACCAGCCTGATAGCCGGCCGGATCGCCGAAATTACCGTTGGCGAGTCAATCGCCGACGGCCTAAGTGGCAACCTAGACCCAACCACAATCACATTCGCACTTGTGAAGAAATTCGTCGACAACACGGTTGTCGTGAGTGAGGGCGGATTGCGCAAGGGCATCTACGGCCTCGTGGCAAATGAGCAACTGATCGCTGAAGGAGCAGGCATCGCGGCTGTGGCCGCTTTGCTCGAAAGCACAGTCAACGCCGCCGACCAAACCGTGGTTGCGATTGTGTCTGGCGCCAATATCGACGTTGAGCGGCTGACGGAGATCTTATTAGAAGGGTGAAGGTGTAACGTCGGGCTGAAGCAACCAAGAACCGAAGTCAACTGCAATAACTCAATGACCTCTATTCGTCCCTGTTGCGCATCAGGGACTCATTTCTTGGGCTTCGACGGTCGCATCTCTACTCGGCTCGCCAGTGTTCGCCGATTGATGGATACGATGTCGAGCACCACTTCAGCGACGTCTTCGGCTGTCATCTTCCAATCGGAGCCGGCGTGCGCTCGTCCTCCATCGAAAGCCGTTGTCACCGAGCCTGGCATTACATAACTGACCCGAATATCATCGTATCGAACCTCCTGCATCAACACTTCGCTGAACATATTGAGAGCAGCTTTCGAGGAGCAGTAAGCGCCCCCCATGGGAAAGGCGTTCTTGCCCGCAAGACTACTAATGTTGACAATAAACCCGCCGCCGCGCCGCCTGAGATGCGGAATGGCCGACCTACAGCAGTGGAAGACACCGGACAGATTGGTGTCGATGATGCTACGCCATTCCTCCAGTGACTGATCGGCGATCTTCGTATAGCCACCAACACCCGCGTTGTTGATGAGGATGTCGAGGCCTCCGAAACGCTTGACCGTCTGCGTTACAAAGGTTTCGACCTGATCAGGGTCGCGTACATCCAATGCCGCACCACCCACTCGGTCAGTGCCCATCGACAGATCCCGTATCGCCTGCTCGACCCTCGATTCGTCCCGCGCGCCGATCATGACGCTTGCGCCACACGCTTGAAACGCCGCTGCAATAGCCAAGCCGATACCACTCGAACCACCCGTGACGATAGCGACCTTGTCGGTCAGTTGCGGTGTGTCAGGCATTTCACTAGATTACAGCCTCCAACTCTCTCTATATACTCATCTTAGCCATCATCGGCACTAACGCACACTCAGAGGCCAGATTGGATAACAGACGGTAAACTGACCAGTAAACTGACGGCGGTTGGATTGTCATACAAGGGCGGTTGTGCGTACCGTTCGCTCGAAGACCTCGCTGAAGCTGGTCACGACCGCAGATTCGACATCAGCGAGAACCAACTCTTGGTCGAGCAGTGCGGAAAGCGACGTCACACCCTTATCAACGATCCCGCACGGTACAATCATTTCGAATCGAGACAGGTCTGGAGATACATTGAAAGCAAAACCGTGACTCGTAATCCAGCGCGAGACCCGGACACCAATGGCACCAAGCTTCGCTTCGCCAACCCAAACACCAGTGAGACCGTTAACCCGCCCCGCAACAACGCCGAACGCAGCCGCCGTGCGGATCATGACTTCCTCGAGATCTCGCACGTAGCGCCGCACGTCGCAACGGTCAGGCTTGAGGTCGAGAATCGGGTAGCCAATAAGTTGCCCGGGACCATGATAGGTAACGTCGCCGCCACGGCCTGTATCGACAATATCGATAGCCTCAGCATCCAGCGTAGACCGATCGACTAAGACATGATCACTGGACTCGCGCGCGCCAGCGCCGCGCGTAATGACATGCGGATGCTCGAGTAGCAACAACAGGTCAGAAACTCGACCGTGGCGTCGTTCCTCGACTAAGATCTGTTGCAACTCGAGCGCATCACAATAGCCAACGGTGCCAAGGGGCCGCACTTCAAGTTGTCTCATGGGCGATGAGTCCAAAACGGAGTTAGGTTTGTCAGCCGTAATCACCCGACGGAATACGTAGGGGCCTGACATTGACTCGGCGGGGCCATCGGGCCAAGCAGTCAACACTGCGCAGACAAGGACCGAGAGCCGTCAGGACGTATTGAGGACGCGAGTGCGCCGCGGCCCCCCAAACCAGCTCAAAACCCTTAAAAAAGCCGTTGAAATGGGGGGGGGTCGCGGTGGATCCTAGCGCTCGCCCGGTTATTTCGATCCCGGCAGAACTGAGTCTTTCAACTGCT
>PBBF01000022.1 GCA_002717745.1 Acidobacteriota bacterium | reverse complement strand
CGACGCAAGCACTCCCTCGCTCAGTTTCTCAAGTGGGGTCATGTCGTCGAGCACCCAGATGCTCCGACCATGCGTGCCAAGAATGAGGTCATTGTCTCGTGAATGGATCGCAATGTCGTCGACCGGTACCGTCGGCACTGCTCCCTTGATCTGATGCCATTCTTCACCTCTGTTGATTGTGATGTAAGCACCAAACTCACCGCCGAGCACGAGTAAGTTCTCGTTCCGAGGATGCTCACGAATGACATTCATCGTGTGCCCGTCGGGTATATTCGAAGCAAGCGACCGCCAGCTGTCACCGGAATCCTCACTGACATAGACGTACACGCTATAGTCGTCACTACGGTGGCCGTCCATCGTGGCATACACTCGGGTATCGGCATGATAGGACGCTTGCACCCGGCTGACATAGGTTCCCTCCGGTAAGTCGGGAATCAACCCAGCCACTTCCTGCCAACTTGTGCCCCCATCCTGGGACACCTGCACATTCCCATCGTCCGTACCAACGTAAAGCACACCTTCGCGCCGTGGCGATTCACTGATAGAGATGATCTGGCCAAAAGTGGAAATCCCATCATGGCGTGACGGGGTATCATCCGTCACTTCAACTCCCATGATGGGCATCTCATCTCGATCCTGATCCTTGCTCAGGTCATCGGTCGTAGTCCATGTATCACCACGGTCGGTCGATTTGAAGAGCCGATTGCCACCGTAATAAATCGTTTGTGAGTTATGCGGCGAAATAAGAATCGGGCTGTTCCAGTCAAAGCGATAACGCTCGCTTTCGTCCTCCGGTTCGGGTCGAATCGATTTCCGCTCACTCGTTTCCAGATCGAGACGTGACACATTACCGTTTTGCGACTCCACATAGAGCGTGGTCGGATCATTTGGGTCCACTTGTGTATAGAAGCCGTCGCCGCCGCCGACCCTAAACCAGTCCTCGTTGGTGATACCGCGACGGTAGAGTGTCCGTACTGGCCCACCCCAGCTGCCGTTGTCCTGTAACCCGCCGTAAATGTTATAGGGCGTCTCCATGTCGTAACCGATTTCGTAAAACTGACCGAGAGCCATGGTGTTCACAAAGTCCCAAGTTCTCCCTCGGTCGTACGAGTAATGCACACCACCGTCAGAGCCAGCAAGCATGTGGTTCGAGTCGGCTGGGTTGATCCAGAGCGCGTGAAAATCCCCATGGATTGTCTGAACCCAATCATCGACGAACGTCTTTCCACCGTCCTGTGAGTAGACCATCCGCGCACCAGCTGCCCAGATGCGTTGATCGTTCAAAGGGTCGATGCGAATTTGGCTGTAATACATCGGACGTGGATTAGTGTCGCTCATGCGCGTCCACGACTCTCCACGGTCGTCAGACCGAAACATCCCTCCGTTGGCATTCTGCACGACGGCGTAGACGATGCGAGGGTCAGAGCGATAAATGTCGAGGCCGACCCTCCCAGTGATTCCGTCGGGTAGGCCATCAGTCAACCGCCTCCAACTCTCACCGCCGTTGGTTGTCTTATAAATTCCGCTGCCCGGCCCGCCGCCGCTGAAACCGAAGGCGGTTCGGCGCCGCTGGTAGGACGCCGCATACAGCGTCCCAGGGCTAACCGGGTCCATTGCGACATCGGTCATGCCTGTGTCGCGGTCAATAAAGAGGGTGTTCGTCCAGGTCTGCCCGCCGTCGGTGGTCTTATACAGCCCGCGGTCGTCATTCGGGCCCCAAAGATGACCCGTGGCAGCGACATAGACGACCTCTGGGTTAGTAGGATGAATAACTATGCGCCCAATGTGCAGGGTATCCTCGAGACCAACGTTCGTCCAACTGTCACCACCATCGGTCGATTTGTAAACTCCGTTTCCCCAAGACGAACTCTGACGGTTATTCGATTCCCCCGAGCCAACCCACACGATGGAAGGGTCGGAGGGCGCGACCGCGATGTCACCGATGCTGCTGACTGGCTGTTCGTCGAACACCGGCTCCCACGTGACACCGTTGTTGGTGGTCCGCCAGACACCAGCCGAGGCCGTGGCAGCGAATACGATGTTGGGGTCCGCCTCGACCACAGCAAAATCGTTGATGCGGCCACCCATATTCGCGGGCCCGATATTCCGCCACTCAAGTTGATTAACAAAGTCTTCCACAGACTGTGCGGTTAACAACTGCACCGTGAGCAAACTCGAAGACAGAAATACGAGGCAACCAAGAATGTTCCCAAGACTCGTAACGTATTGTCGACTCATGATGACCCTCTTACTCCAGCTAACCATCAGACTTCCTGAATTGCATATTCCTCATGAACAACAGCTAACCTGGCTCTATTTTAGTGCATCGGTCGGAGTGTGCCGTACATCGTGCCACCATGTATTCCGTGGTTCCAGGTACCGGCGTAGCGATCGTCATAGAAAATGACCCGCGCACCAAAGTTTTCTCCTAAACCGGGAATAGTAAAATCCGTGATACTGACCATAGGGGTATCACCAGCCCAAACAATAGGGACCACGACTGGCAACGTGGTATCCACACTGCCGTAAACTAAGCGCACGTCGAATCGCCATCGGTCGCCATCTAGTTTTGTGACGGCAGCAATTTCATAGCGTTCTGGGTTTCTGTCACGCTGGTCCTGCCCCTCAAGCGTGAAATGCCCTTCGAGAACAATGTTCTGCATGCGTTCAGTGAACCTAAGCTCAAGGGCGCTCAAGGAAGCTGGATTTGCCGCCTGGCCAGTCCCAGTCGCTGCCAAGAACCAACCGAGGGCGAACGTGACTAGCAGGGCAACGAATACGCTCGCGAACTTCAGTAAATTCTTCATGACATCAGGCTCCTTGGCTCCAATCGGGGGCTTAATTTTTTCGTTGAAATCAAAAACGGTGCGGTCGGCGGTTCATAGGTAACGAGTTCCGTGACCCACGCGAGGCAAGCTTTGTAGATGACGAACGCGGCTAAACACGAAACGTTCGCAGCTCGAAGTTGGCTTCAGTGATCAAAAACTGGCGGCTCAATCATCCAACCTGCCACCTGGTTACGTTCCAGCGTGATGTTTCCACTTACGAACCCACTACCTTCGACTTGACCTTCATAAGACAGCTGTAGGTAACTCAGAAACTGTTCCTCGCGTTTCGTTGGCGGTCCCAAAATGGCCACTACCTGTTCTTCGGACATGCCCTCTTCAATTCGATCCCAATTGGCTGGGCTTCTCCAACCAAGTGGCGACAAACCTGGTAGTGCGAAGGTCAATAGTGCGTTTCCTGCAGCGATCGCAATAAATTGTTTTCCCTCGCTCATATACGTGATTGGGTTTGCGTAGACCCGGCCTCCCGTTTGAAATCGCCACAGAACGTCGCCTGTTCGAGCATCTGCCGCAAAAAAGTCACCCTCCATGGTTCCCGAAAACACCAACCCGCCTGCGGTGGACATGAGACCCGCCCAGGGTGGAGAGTGGACAGCAATCTCCCAAACCAGATCACCTGTTAGGGGATGGAGCGCACGCAAGAACCCTTTGGGATCTTCTCCTGGAACGACGCGGCGACTAGCACCCATGTAAATCTTTCCTGGTTCGTAAGTCGCATCAGCGAGGTAATAAATGCCGCCCTTTTCTCGAACGTTTTGATAAATGAGATTGGTCTGGGGACTGTAGGTTGGGCTGTACCAATTGGCTGCTCCATCATCGTCGGGATAGACAAGGGCGCCTTCCTTACTTGGTATCGTCGCAGGGTCTTCAATAGGCCGTCCGTTATCATCCAGACCGAGAGCCCAGGTCTGCTTAGCAAACTCCTTTCCCACCAGGAACTCTCCCGTGACTCGGTCGATTACGTAATAAAAACCGTTGCGATTCGGCCATACAACAAGCTTTCTTGGTTCACCTCTAAATTCGGCGTCGAGAAGCACGGGAACCTGGGTGGCGTCGTAATCATGAATGTCGTGAGGGATAAACTGGAAATGCCATTTCAGTTCCCCGTCATCAGGGTCAAGTGCGATCACGGATTCGGAGTAGAGGTTATCTCCAAGGCGTACTTCGCCGATAAAATCCGGACCGGGGTTTCCCGTTCCCCAGTAGAGAAGATCAAGGTCTGGGTCATAGGCACCAGTCACCCACGTCGGTGCTCCACCCCGGAGCCAGCTGTCACCTGACCACGTGTCATGACCGACCTCGCCGGGCCCCGGAACGGTCCAGAAACGCCACAGGCGTTCGCCCGTCCTTGGGTCGTAAGCGTCAAGAAATCCTCGGATACCATACTCCCCGCCAGCGATACCAACGATGATTTTGTCCTTGAGCGCGAGCGGTGCCACCGTCACCGAATGCCCCATGGTGTAATCGGCAACCTCAACGTCCCAGCGCACCCGGCCGGTTCGAGCATCAAGGGCAACCAGGTGCGCATCGACTGTCCCGAGAAAAACCTGATCATCCAGAAGCGCCACTCCACGGTTTACCTGCCCACAACAGGTCACGATCCCCTGAGGGAGAGAACGCCGGTAAGTCCAGATGGGGCGTCCTGTGCGGAGGTCAAGTGCGGCCGCATCACTCGGTGGCTCAGAAATGTACATGACGCCGTCAACAACGAGCGGGGAGACCTCAAATTTCTGGAGCGATCCAGTCTGATAAATCCACGCTGGCTGAAGTTGGTCGACGTTGTCGCGATTAATCTGGTCAAGTGTCGAGTAGCGTTGTGCGTCATAGGTTCCGGAATAGGTCAGCCAGTTTTCAGGCTCGGACGAAGCACCCAGAATTCGCTCATAAGGAACTTGAGCGGCCACAGGTGCAGCAGTGATGAGAATAAGCAAGAGCGTTTTCATTTGGCTCCCTTAAGTAAAACCAAGTATGCAACAAGATCATCCGTTTGATCGGAGGTCAGTCGCGCTTCGTAACTCACCATTGGTGAGCGCTGCCACTGCTGCTCGATCGTGTCGAGTTCGTCCTTCCAGAACGAGTAGAAACGACCTGAAAGATCCCTGAACTGAATCGAGAACCCATCTTCGTTGAGCCTGATTCCGGTTAGAGTGCGACCATCCTTTGTAACAATCCGAAGTTGAAGAAAACCATTAGGCAAGGACTCCTCGGGCTCG
Organism: Acidobacteriota bacterium; assembly: GCA_002717745.1. Classification (GTDB taxonomy): domain Bacteria; phylum Acidobacteriota; class Vicinamibacteria; order Vicinamibacterales; family UBA823; genus UBA11600. The sequence goes on along the minus strand of PBBF01000022.1, from coordinate 43,239 downwards.
ATGAGTGCTTCTCGGAGGTGGGCTGCGCTCCGACGCGCGCCGATATCATCGAGATCAGGGCCGACACTACCACCACGGCCACTGACGGTATGACATCGTGCGCAGTTGAGCCTGGCATAGACCGTCTCACCTCGGATGCCATCACCAGGAACATCCTCCGGTTCGATACGTCCAAGCGTCTTTACGTAAGCTGCAATACTCGAAACCTGACTAGGAGTGAGTGGCGACCCTGGCATCTCAGTACCACGGATCCCACGACGAATGATATTGAAGAGGGCCTGATCATCAGTTGCACGACGCAACCGCGGTTGTGCCAGATTAGCGCCTTTACCACCATTTCCCAAAGGTCCGTGGCAGCTCCCGCACTGGCTTTCGTACAACCGCTTACCCTGACCCTCATCGGAAATCTGCACCGCAAACAGGGGTTGGGTCCAGAGCACCACAAAAGATAAAAGGCCAACACCAATGGCGCCAATGCCAGGAACACCACGCCTCATCGTCCTCGGTCGCATGCGCAGTTCCGCACTGGGGCATTTGGTAACAAAAAGCCGCTTTTGGTTCAAGAAGACTGAGCCAGCAGCTCCCTTAGTTCTTGCAATCATTTCCGCGTATTTTACATCGCCGTATCAAACCAGAAAAACTAGACTTCTATGCTGAGATAGGCAAACTAGGACAGAAACTTCGCATTGCAGGCTCCGTTGGGGAGGTTCATCAGCTTGAGACAAACAAAAATTATCGCCACAATTGGTCCCGCAAGCGATACAGACCAAGAAATCGATGCTCTCATTGCCGCCGGTGTAGATGTCTTTCGCATCAATTTTTCCCACGGCACACGGGAGAGTCAAAAGCGCATGTACGATCGCATTCGCGCCTCGGCGGCTCGCGCCGATCGGCTGATTGCCGTTATGCAGGACCTCGCTGGTCCCAAGATTCGTACCGGGCGGTTGGCCGGCCCTAAGCCGATCCTCTTGGAGCAAGGAACTGCGTTTCGGATATCAATTGGGGATTTCGCTGGTAATGTCGAACGCGTATCAACAACCTTCGCCGGTTTGGCCACCGTTAAAGTTGGCGCGAAACTAATGCTCGACGACGGCCGTATCGAGCTCCGAGTGGAAGAGGTTGACGGAACCGACATCGTCACAAAAGTGGTTCAAGGTGGTCCGTTGGGGGAGCATAAGGGGATAAACGCTCCTGGTGTGCTTTTCCCGGAATCAGCGCTAACCGAAAAAGATGTTGACGATCTCAAATTTGGGATGAATCTTGGGGTCGATTTCTCGGCCGTGAGTTTTGTGCAGACATCAGAGGATCTCCGTCGGGCGCGAAAGGTTGTGGGACATTCGGTGGCTCTCGTCGCGAAGATTGAACGACCGCAAGCGGTAGAAGTATTTCCAGACATTCTTGATGAGGCAGATGCAATTATGGTGGCGCGGGGCGATCTCGGGTTGGAGATTCCTCTTGAACACGTACCGCGTGTCCAAAAAGAACTCACGCGACAAGCACGAGCCGTTGGGATCCCTGTAATCATCGCGACACAGGTCCTAGACACAATGCGATTCGAACGGCGACCAACACGGGCTGAGGTAAACGACGCGGCGAATTCCGTCTACGATGGAGTCGATGCAATCATGCTTGCTGGCGAAACGGCGGTGGGGGCATTCCCAGCATTGGCCGTCGAAACACTCGACTCGGTTATTAGAGACGCCGAAAGCGTACCCCTAGCCACCCAGCCGCCACCCAGCACGATGGGACGGCATCACGGCCGTGCCCTCTGTGAAGCAGCCGTCAGTCTTGCTTCAGCATTTAAAGCTTCGGTGATCGTTGCTGTAACCCGTCATGGTGCTACTGCACTGCAGTTGGCTGCGCTCCGACCGAGTGTGCCGATCTACGCAGTGACGGACGACGACGCCGTGGCCCGGCGCCTGGCGCTGTCTTGGGGTGTTTCTTCAACTACCGTGGCCACTTCTGGGTTGGAAACGGCTTCAATTCAGCAGACGTTGTTACAGCGAAAAACATTGGCTCAAGGTGATTTCGTTATTTTCGTGAGAGTCCATTCCGATCCGACTTTGGCGGATGGAAATTTCCTTCAGCTTCGCCAACTTCCAGCAACCCCCACAAACAAATAATTCCCTCTCTGCGACTACCTCGACAGATGGTGGGTCGGGAGAACGGTGGGACCGGTGATGCAAAGACAGGTGTCCACCGATTTGGCTTTATACTAGGCCCCGGTGTAGGTTTCTGCCAGAAAGCTTGGCACCACTAAGGCTTGACTAGTCTCAATTGGCCTACGCAACACACTCGCAGCTAGGAGGGAAGGATGCCTCAGAAGAAATGGCCTGTCACATTCGCTTTCGTGGTGATGATACTGGTCTCGGGGTCCGGTGTAGTAAGTGCGCAACTCAGTGAGACCACCTCGTTCCTGGCCAATGTGTCCAATCAGTATCGTGTCGTGCCTAACGTGGTGTATCACGTCGCGAACAACTATGAAAATAAGCTTGACCTCTATCTGCCAGCAGACCCAAGTGGCCCCACACCCGTATTGATGATGATCCACGGTGGGGGCTGGGTGCAGGGCACTAAGGAGTCGCAGGTCCTTCGGTTGCTACCCTACCTCGAAAAGGGGTGGGCCGTTGTGAATGTCACCTATCGGCTCGTTCAAGTCTCTAGGGCTCCGGCCGCGGTTGAAGATTGCTTGTGTGCGCTCCAGTGGATCGCGCGTAACGCGGAACGTTACAACTTTGACATTGCGCGGATCGTTACTTCTGGGAACTCGGCTGGTGGCCACCTGGCGTTGACCAGCGGAATGCTACCGCCCTCGACTGGCCTCGGACGTGAGTGCACGGCAGGAAGCTTTTCAGGACCGCCAACGATCCCATCGGTCGAGGTAGCCGCAATCATCAACTGGTACGGTATTACCGACGTTAACGACGTGCTCGAGGGACCAAATACGAAAGGCTACGTCGTCCAATGGCTAGGCAGCCTCTCTAACCGTGAAGAAATTGCCGAACTCGTTTCACCACTGAATTACGTGCGGAAAGAGTTGCCGCCAACTCTTACGATTCACGGGGATGCAGACCCGGTCGTGCCGTATGAGCACGCCGTTCGATTACATGCTGCGCTGGAAGACGCTGGTGTCCCCAATGAACTCCACACCGTCCCCGGCGGTGGGCACGGCGGCTTCAACCGAACGGAGACGGTAAAGATTTACGAGACGATACAACAGTTTCTAGACCGGCACGACCTCGGTGAGGGTGGTTCGACACCTTAACGACGAAAGAGGCAACGATAGACCAAGTCTGCTCCAAGGACGTTCGGGGTACCCGCTAGCTGCGAACGGGATACGAAATCCACGAACACTAACCGGGCGGGCGCCGACGTTCCACAGGATCGGTGCCGTCTCGCGGAGCGCCAGTTCCTGATGACCCCAAGAACAGCTCCTCACCACCTTCCAGCGTGAGACTGCGGCCGTTCGCTTTAAATGAGCCGTCCTTCGCCTGATAGCCATCAACCACGATGGTCGTTCCCGGCATTAGAGAGTCTCTCGTAATCCCCCGTCGAAACAGCGTGTTCGGCGTACCACCTTCGATCATCCACTGTTCAACGGTGCCATCCTCCCGTGTCACTTCAACGTGGATCCAGGCGTGGGGATTTATCCACTCCATTTTGGTCACGGTACCCGTCAGTGAGAGCGGTTTATTCGCATCAAACTCAGCCGCAAACGCATGATGCGCTACAACCGGCACTGTGGTGAGCATTAATAGCAAGCTAATGCCCAGCCCTACTACGACCCGTATTCGTCGTGTAGTTCCATCCTCAATTTGCCACCTATCGTATGGCACCTCTGTTGCTGACCTGATCCTCATTGCGGTTCCCTCGTCGCAAGTGCTGCGGCTTCCGCCTCCTGAACACGCGCTCCGGCCAGAAGATTGACCATGCCATAGTTCCCCTCGTGACACGCGTACTCAAAAATCGGACCTTCGGTCGCTTTCATCGGAATAACAGCCGTCCACGGCTTAGTGAATGACGTTGGGTCGTCAATAGTGAATTGGTAGAGAAGCCGGTCATCACCAACCCGCGTAAAACGCTCCTCTAAACGCAGGTCTGCACCAGACCCCCGAAATGCAGTCTTTCCATTAAAATTCGTCGACTCCACAACCAGGGTCTCACCTTCCCAGCGCCCGCGCGGGTCACCACGCCACTGGCGGATGTCATCAGGAAGGTGCGCACTTCCGTCGATCGGTACGACACGGGCGTCGTGGATCATTTCATTGAAGATCACGACAACCCCGGGAGCCTGGAGTAGTTGCACGTTGTTGTTGTAGGCACTCGGAGTGATTGGCGGGCCCGCGTTACCCCCAACGATGCATCGTTCCCACACATTACGGTCCTCTGGGCCATGGGCGGGCCGACTGCGAGCTTCCCGTCGTTGTTCTCCTCTTAACTCCCCATCGGGGGTAAGAGGCGGAATCCTACCATCGGACGGATCCACAATTAATGACGTGCGCCGGTCTTCGACAAGTGTGTCGCCATAATCCCACCAAAAATGGTTGTAAGCGTAGGCCACGTCAGTCTCTGGCTTCAGACCGTCCTCAACGCGTTGGTCCTTGTGAAGACTCGCGACACGTGCCGCTTCGTACTCGGCTGCCTCCTCGGGCGTGAAGACAGTTTTATCAACCAAATCATCTGGACGCTGCAGGGGGGTGATCGTCCGAAAGTCCCAAATACCCTGGAGATCGGGTACGCCCCAGGGAGTGTGAGCCACTGGCGAAGCCACCGTCGCCGCAGTGGCATCGGCCGGCTGTACGGGTTGGCCCGAAGCTGGGAGAACCAAAATCCCCAAAGCAAAACTCACGAATCCGAACACTACCGCCAAGACTGAATATCGATCGCCCATCGGCAACCTCCTCATCGCGTCGGGTCCTTACGAAGGTGTCCGTACATTAACTCTTCGACAAACTCCACACATTTGAATTCCAGTAACTGGACGTTCTCATCTAACCGCCGATAGAGCGGCATGCTCATAGTCCACGGCCGCGTGAACACATTTGGATCCTCAATGACGACCTCATAACGAAGTGCGTTGGGGCTGATCGGCGTGTAGCGTTCGATAACATGCAGCGCATCGCTATGAAAATTTCCTGCGCTATCGAACCACGTGTCCCCAACCTGGGCCGTGACGTCAACAACCAGCGTGTCACCTTCCCAGTGTCCGCGGGAATGCCCCATCCACGTGTCAAACGGACTCTCAAAATCTGGCTGGCTCATATAGACAATCCGACTCGAGCTAGCAAACTCATACGTGACTAGCACGTGGTCTGGAGTCTGCACGATCTGAAACGGAAACGGCATGTAGGTGGCGCGCGGTACGCCGGGCATGTAGCACTTAACGACCGGGTCGGCCGTTACCCAGTTTTCGGAATTCTCCTGCTTCTGTGCCGCAGCCCATGGCTGATACGGAATACGTCCCCCCTCAACGACGCCCAGTCCTCCAGGTATCGCGCCAATCGCCCCAAGGGCGACAATCGGGCCTGGCTGGGCGGCATGCCCTTCGATATTCCAATGCGCTGAACCGAGAGCCTGCCAGATGCCATTTAGGTCTGGCCGATCATCAGCGATACGCGGGGACTCGTAGCTCTGCTCCGCGCCCAGAGCCTGCTCGGTAGTCACCAGCAATCCGGCAACAGCAACCGCAGCCAAAACGAGCACCAGACCACTACCCTGAGTGCGCATAGCCGTGAACCCTTCCCAGTCTGACGTAGCGTTACCTGATGACAGCGTCTTCCTCAGTGTACCAATACAGCACGTGACAGGTTTCACAGGCATTGTAAATCTGTTCACCCACCGCAAAGACTGCCTCCGGGTCCTTAGACTCAGCGGCCTCAAGCGCGACCATCCCGGCCTCAACCAGCGCCTGGGACATGATCATCCAGGGCCCCTCACCCTTGGAGCGGTCACCGACCATCAGTAAATTGCCAGATTCAGCCAGCACCATAGCACTGTTACGGACAGTCGACCACTCTTCGTCACTCCTCGGAAAAATCTCTTCGGTGCCATCGAGGGTGACGATCGTCCCGACCGACTCCCACACGATGTCGGCCGCCGGGTCGATTACCATTTCCATGAGCTGCTGAACGTCGCCCACCGGCACAAAAGGCGGCGGAGCCGTGGATGGCGTTTCACACGCCACTATTAGGACCACACCCATGAGAAAAAATACCTTAATCATTCCCATTTCAAATTTGGTTGCCACCAACTGCGCTCCATCAACGAACCCAAGTCAGATGGCATAGACGGTGTCTCTCGCCAGGAGGTTCCGATCAAATTCGTATCCACAGCCGAAATTTGAACGAACCCCACCAGTTCTCAAAGCGTGTACGGATCGGCGCACGCTGGTCGCACTGCACCTGCCTGCAAAGTGACGGAAACTTTGGTCACTTTCCCGACCATACTCTTCTCCAGGTCAGTTGCCCGGTAACCCGCTCCTCTTCATCCTTGATTGACAGGGTAAGCAGATCTCCATCGAATTCGTAGTGCCGTACCCTTCCCTGGCCTACCAGTTCTGGGCGTATTGGGGCACCGACAACATGATGGGTGACCGTTCCAGCAGCAATGTCTATCTCGGCCTTCCCGAAATAGGCGAAGCCACCGACCGTGCGCTCACCGCCGGACACTGCCGCCCTCTGAGGCAGGTCATTTGGCATACCGATAGCTGACATATTTCCGAGAGGGTCATACATGATTCGAGCAACGTAGTTCCTTGGGGTCACTTTGCCGTCGGGTTGAAAACTGACGTATCGCACGAGTTCGTAATTACCCACAAACCTTGCCCTCACGACCTCAAGCGAATCCACATGCTGCGCGGATACCCGATGGCCGGCAAGATTCACCGTCAAGCTAAGAAGAATAGTGACCGCCAACCACACGTTTTTCTTCGGGTTCATCTCAGCCTCCTTACACTAGTCTCGGACATGTCGGAGTGGGATGATAGTACACCAGCCTTGGTATACTCCTCTCGTTTTGACGACGGAAAAGTGCCCGCGCATCTTCGACTGAAACATCAAGTCTTTTAAAGAGGCTTAACCATGTTGAAACAGATAACCTTGGCCTTATTGGTCGTATCGTCGTTTCCGTCCGTGGGCCTTGCTACATGGTCGGTCGTTGCGGTTGACCAACGCACCGGTGAGGTCGTGATCGCATCTGCCACCTGTGTGGCTCAAAGTAGGTTCTCTGAAGGCTTTTCGGCCAAGGGGCTAATGGATATTCAGGCGATCGTGGTCCCTGGAAAGGGTGTCGCTGCCGCCCAGGCCGGTGTGGACCGGACGCGAGCCAACCAAGAGCTAATCCATCACCAAATCGAAAATGGAACTGACCCGACCGAAATTATTAGGATGCTCCAAGAGGACCCCGAAATCGCTCGCCGACAATTCGGGATTGTTGACCTCCGTGGCCGACATGCTGGTTACTCCGGTGCTGGTAATGGTGCCGTGTCGCTCCACTCCACGGGCCAAGTCGCCGGGAAGCCAATCTTCTACGCTATCCAGGGGAATATTCTTGCAGCCGAAGCCGTGGTCGACGAGGCCGTCTTTGCCCTTCAGGTTGCTTCCGGAAGCCTGACAGACCGCGTGATGGCTGCTATGGAAGCAGCCGACTCGAACGGTGGCGATCGTCGGTGCGATTGCAACACCGAACCGCAGCCTGAGGCACCGTGTAATGAGAAGACCGCGCACGTTGCCTACATCCTTCAAGCCCACGCAGACGACACATCGGGCGATTCCTTCAATAACGGTGACTACAAGATGTATCTCAGTGCGACCGATGAAGACATCCGGCCCAGTGAGAACGCGAATCCAGTCAAAACGCTACGGATGCGCTACGACGCTTGGACGTCAAACCAGGGTCGCTGAGCCCTGAGCCGGGGGCGACGATATCCTACTTTGGAGATCCGCATATTTCGATTCGAGGTACTTAGCTATGACACGTACTGCCTTCGTTGTCTTAGTAACACTTGTTGCCCTGCCGTTCTCGGTTCCCTCCGTCGCCGCACAGCCTGCCTTGGCGAACAGTGGTGGCATGCGTGATCTGACGGGCATCGAAATCGTTGTTGAAGACCTTATTCCTGAGGCGTCGCTCGATGGTCTAACCAAGAACGATTTGGTCGAAGCAGTGGAGAATCGCCTCCGACAAGCTGGGGTTACGCTTACTCCTGACGCCATCGGTGGCGCCTACTTATATGTCAACGTCAATATGACGACCGGAAGTGGTATTTACATTTATTGTGCGGATGTGGAACTGCGACAGGCCGCTCGGCTGGTGCGCGTGCCTGACCAGGTAATGCGCGAGACCGTTACCTGGCAGACCGGCGTGGTCGGTGCAGTACAAGCTACAGAACTCCGTGTCGGAATTACTAGCGTCGTCCTCGGCGAGATTGATACCTTCATCCAACACTATGGGAACGAAAACCCAGGATCGGTGACCATTCCACCAGACTCCAGTTCCCGTCCACCCGCCTAGCCTACGCTCTTACGAAAGGCTTGAATAACTTCCCGCTTATCGGAGTACGCGGCACGGGCCCTCGTAAATTCAACGCGGTCGATACCAAGTTCGCTTGCGGTCTGACGAATCCGGTTCTCCTCGGCCGACGAGATTGAGTCGTCAGCAGCTGACACAGCAAACAAGCAATCGAGCAGTTCCCTGCGCTGTGCCTCTGTGGACATCTCTTTGAACTGACGGGTTACTAGAAAGTCCTCAGTACTACCGAACAACTCGTTCTGACTTCTGGCGATCTTGACGACAAGTACCGCCTGGGCTTCAGGAATATGACCTAGTTCGAGAACGAACCTGGTCATTACAGCGACCTCCTCGTCACTAAAGCACTGGTCGGCATGTGCCACACGACCGAGGACGTAAGCAAACGCGGCCAAATAACGTGCCTTGTCCGGATCGAGTTGTTCAAGTTCATTCACGATCCGATGAACAGTTTCGGTGTCTCGTTCAACATCGCTAGGCTCAGCTTCGCCAAAACCCAGAAATTTTAACAATGACATGGTCGCTCCAAGATTCCGTTTTAACGTCGAAAGAAACGCGCTGTCGACCGCCGCGGGTGAGCGTCAAGCATCACAGCCACCCAACGGAAGTCCTCAGTATTCTCCAGTGCAATCTTTACGATGACCGTTAGCGGCACCGACAACAGCATCCCAATAGGACCCCAGATCCAACCCCAAAAAACCAAGGACATGAAAACAACCAGCGTCGATAGTCCGAGGCGTCGACCCATTAAATAAGGCTCTAGGAAGTTCGCTAGCCCAATGTTGATTACTAGGTATCCGAGCGCCAAGACTGACGCACTAGCAGGCCCGAACTGAACCAGCACCAGCAGTACGGGCGGAATGGCTGCGAGGATTGAACCGAGGTTGGGAATGTAGTTAAAAATGAATGCGACCAATCCCCATAAAAGCGGAAATCCGAATCCAAGTAAAGAGACCCACAGACCCACAAGAATCCCAGTCACTAGACTGATGAGCGTCTTGATCGCCAAGTAGCGTTGGACCTGACGGGTTATGTGGCCAAATCGCTCAACGTGGTCCGACCGATCGCCAAACGCTGCCTTGAGTTTTCCAGAAAAGCCCGCCGCCTCGGCGAGTATAAATACCATTGTCAGGATAACGAGAAACGTATTTTGCGCGATTGCCGCCACAGCACGGAGTGTGCCGCCCACTAGGTCCATGAGAGCGGCAGGGTTGAGCATGTCAGGTGTACTCCACCCAGCAGTGTCAACGCCTCGCGCTTCAAGCCATTCCAATACCCACCCTATGAGTTCCTGGAAACGTGCTTGGTAGCCAGGAGCCGCAGCGGTGAACTCGTTAAGGGATTGTCCAATAACAATCACAACGCCGGCTAGGACAGCGACAGCCGTCAATACCGTCGCCAAAACAGCTAGTACAGGTGGTAATCCCCAACGCCGCAAACCTGCCATGAACGGCAGGCTGATGATAGCGAGAAACACGGAAACGAGAAATGGGAGTAACAACTGCCCTGATGCCCGCAAGCCGGCGAGAACAATAACGAGGCTGGCGGCAATAATTAGGAAGCGAGCGCCTCTATCGTGAACCGGGCGGTCATTAGCAATCATTCAGTTCGCCTCATCGGGTAGGTGCAGACCTTGAACACAGTAGCTCCTCACACAGGCCGCAACACTAAACGCAAACCGCTCCATGGTACCAGATGACGCTTAAGGCCGAGCCACGTACATCGCTTAAACATCAACAAGGATTCTTCTAGCCCCTCGCCTGAGGGTTAGGCACCGAGCTATACTAGCGTTGTACGCGCAGCGGCGGTGTTCTGCTCGTCATCAATTTACCGTGTGCGAAAGTGGCGGAACTGGCAGACGCGCCGGATTTAGGATCCGGTGGCCGCGAGGCTGTGGGGGTTCAAATCCCCCCTTTCGCACCAATTCTCAGCATCGAAGCGTGAAAACATGAAGACCGAGTTCACCGACATCAGTGATACGCAGAAAAAAATTACCATAGAAATCCCGAGTGAGGTCGTCGACACTAAGATCGACCGTGTCACAAGCGATTTCGGGCGCAGTGCCAAAATACCCGGCTTCCGGCCTGGTAAGGTTCCTGCCAAAATAATTCAGCAGCGGTTCCGAGAACAAATCTTGCACGAAGTGACGCACGACCTGATCCCAAAGGCCGTCGAGGAAGCGCTCCGTGAACGCGACTTCGACCCGGTGGACACGCCGGACATCCACGACGTGGTAATCAACAAAGGCAGCGCGCTCACGTTCACGGCCACTTTCGAAACTGTGCCACCAATCGACCCAGGTGACTATGAGACCTTCACGCTCAGACGACCGCCCATTTCGGTCGAGGAGGACGCAATCGATAAGGCTCTGAACCAGCTCCTGGAGCGGTCTGCGCGCTTTGACCCCGTAAGCGGCCGTCTGGCCGAACATGGTGATTCGATCGTGCTTGACCTTACACGCGAGGTTGTCAGCGGACCGAAGTCCACCGAGGTGCCACCAGGGCAGTTAAAACCGGACACACACAAAGGTGTCACAATTGAGATCGGTGCAGTGGCAAATCCACCGGGGTTTGATGATGAGATGATCGGGCTCGATGTAAATGACGTAAAGGACTTTACGCTGTCGTATCCGGTTGACCACGCAACGTCTGAACTGGCCGGCACAACGGTTCGTTACGATGTAAAAGTAAAAGCGATTAAGCGTCGAATCGTACCAGAACTCGACGACGAGTTCGCGAAGGACATCGGTGATTTCGAGAACCTAGACGCGTTGCGCACCCGCGTGTCTGAGGACCTCAAGAAAGAAGCCGAGCAGGACGCTGACCGGCAGGTTAGGGCCGAATTAGTTAAGCAGCTCGCGGAGAGGGTCACGTTCGACTTACCGGAGGCTCTCGTCAGCCGCGAAGTGGACCGCCGGGTCGAGGAATTTGTACGGCGCTTACTTGAACAGCAGGTCGATCCAAAAAAGGCCAACATTAACTGGGAAGAGTTTCGCGAACAGCAGCGCAAACCGGCACAGGAAGCGGTGTGTAGTGCCTTGGTCATCGACGAGATCGCACGCCGTGAATCACTCAGCCCGTCCGAGCAAGACCTCGAAAGCGAGTTAGCTCGCTACGCCGAGCGGGCTGGCCGCCCAGCCGCGGCTGTTCGTGCAAAGCTGGAACAAGATGGTGGTATTGCGCGAGTCGAGACCGGCCTCCGCCGGGAGAAAGCCATGAACCTGCTCTTGTCGCGTGCTAAAATTGTCACTGTGTAGTTAGTTGCTTCACCGATTGCGGAATCCCATCAAGTTGCCGATACCGTGGTAGTGGAGTACTGGGGAACACCTCAAAGCAACTTGAGGTCGACTCCGCGAGCACCTAGCCGCAGATGTGTGCAGTAATGTGTTGAGAATCGAAGATGACTAACGAACGAGCACAATTAATTCCAATGGTCGTCGAACAGTCGAACCGTGGGGAGCGTGCCTACGACATCTTCTCACGGCTGCTCAAGGATAGCATTATCTTCATAGGTTCCCCCGTCGATGACGAAATTGCGAACCTAGTCATTGCCCAAATGCTTTTCCTGGAGGCTGAGGATCCCGACCGTGACATCTTGCTTTACATCAACAGTCCCGGCGGAGCGATCACGGCCGGCTTGGCCATCTATGACACGATGCAGTTCATTAAGCCAGACGTGCAGACCTATTGCATCGGCCAGGCTGCATCCATGGGTGCCGTGTTGTTGGCATCCGGCACTCCTGGCAAGCGTTTTTCGTTACCAAATTCTAGGATAGTGATCCATCAACCGCTCATGTCTGGCCTGGGTGGCCAGGCAACCGACATCGATATCGCGGCTCGGGAGATCATTAGAATTCGCGAACGTTTGAACGCACTCCTCGTAAAACACACTGGTCAGACGGTCGAACGGATACAGGAAGACACCGAGCGGGACTACATCATGTCGGCCGAGCAAGCCCAAGAATACGGTATCATTGACGATGTGATCCGCCAGCGCGACTGAGCGCTCGGATCGACTGGGTAAACTGATTGACGAGCATGCGGCATGGGTAAGAAACAGAGTGACTCGGAGATTCTCCGTTGCTCGTTCTGCAACAAAGACCAGAATGATGTGCGGAAACTCATCGCTGGTCCAACCGTATTCATCTGCGATGAGTGCGTCGAAGTGTGCAACGACATCATCGCTGATGATGGTCGTTTTGAGAGCCGTCCGGCGGTCCGATCGGCCCTTCCGGTACCGCATGAGATTAAGAAATTTCTTGACGAGTACGTCATCGGGCAAGAGCAAACGAAGAAGAAGCTCGCTGTTGCCGTCTACAACCACTATAAGCGGATCGAAATTCAAAGACAGGCCAAGAATCGTAACGACATTGAGCTAACTAAATCTAACATCTTGCTTATTGGCCCAACGGGTACCGGCAAGACCTTGCTTGCGCAGACCCTAGCAAAGCTTCTGTCGGTCCCTTTCACTATTGTCGATGCTACGACGCTGACGGAAGCTGGCTATGTCGGTGAGGATGTCGAAAATATCATCCTCAAACTTCTGCAAGCAGCCGGTGGGGACATTGAGAAGTGTCAGCAGGGCATCATCTACGTTGATGAAGTTGACAAGATTTGCCGGAAAGACGAAAACCCCTCAATCACGCGTGACGTGTCTGGCGAAGGTGTGCAGCAGGCACTGTTGAAGATCCTTGAGGGCACGATTGCCAACGTCCCACCCCAAGGGGGACGCAAGCATCCTCACCAAGAATTTTTCCAAGTAGACACAACCAACATTTTGTTCATCTGTGGCGGTGCGTTCATTGGACTCGACAAGGACATCAACCGACGTGTTGGTAAGAAAGGACTTGGTTTTCGTGCCGAGGTTAAGTCGATGCGCGATCGTGATATTGGGTCAACGCTCGAACTGGTGGAGCCCGGGGATCTTATTCAGTATGGCCTGATTCCTGAGTTCGTGGGCCGGTTACCAGTCATGGGAACACTGCATGAACTCGATAAATCGGCCTTAATGCAAATATTGACGAAACCTCGGAACGCGATCACACGTCAGTACCAGAAACTTCTTGAGTATGAGAACGTGAAGTTACACTTCACCGAAGACTCTCTCACGGCGATTGCCGAATTGACCCTTGAACGAAAACTTGGCGCGCGTGGGCTCCGAATGATCATTGAGGAGCTGATGCTCGACATTATGTACAACTTGCCTGGCCAGAAGAAGATACGCGAATGCACAATTACACGTGACGTGGTCCTAGACAAAGACAAGCCGACTACCTTGTTCGAGAAGGCTGGATAGCTGGAATTATGCAGTCATCGCGCAGATAGGCCTTACGGAGATAGCGCCCTTATGGTGGATTCCTACGAAACTATACCAATCGTCCCACTTCGCGATGTCGTGGTCTTTCCTCACATGATGATGCCATTCGTCATTGGACGACCGTCATCGACTCGTGCCCTTGAACACGCTCTGAAGAAGGACAAGCGGATCTTCTTGGCGGCTCAACACGACGCTACAAACGATGACCCGACACCAAAAGACATCTACGCAATGGGTTGTGTAGCTAACATCGTGCAAAGCCTGAAACTTCCAGACGGTAATGTGAAGGTCCTTGTTGAAGGAGTGGACCGAGCTCGTGCGATGGAGTGGAAGGAAGATAAAGGCTTCTATCGCGTCGTCATCAAGGTTATCGAAAAGCAACAGGAGCCTGGAGATGACATCGAGAGCACGATGAGTAAGGCAGTCTCGCTCTTCGAACAGTACGTCAAACTGTCGAACACCCTGCATTACGATGCGATGGTTGCTGCTGTGCGGGTAGACGACCCAAGCAAGTTAGCGGATACGATCGCCGCTCACCTACTCGTCGGTGTCGACGAGAAGCAAAACCTTTTGGAGATCATTTCGCCAACTGAGCGATTGAGCCGGATTGCTAGCATCATCGAGGACGAAGTCGACAAACTTCAGGTGGACCGCCGTATCCAATCTCGCGTCAAGAAGCAGATGGAGAAAGCTCAGAAAGAGTACTACCTAAACGAGAAGATGAGGGCAATCCAGAAGGAACTAGGTCGCAAAGAAGATAAAGGAAACGAAATTGACGAATTAAAGACAAAAATCGAAGAAGCGAAAATGCCTTCGGAAGTTGAAGAGAAGGCCGTCCAGGAGCTCAAACGCCTCGAGTCAATGCCTCCGATGTCAGCGGAGGCGACAGTGTCACGGAACTATGTCGAGTGGCTAATAGCGGTGCCCTGGCACAAGAAATCGCGTGAAAGCCGAGACCTTAAGCGCTCTGAGAAAATTTTGAATGAGGACCATCACGGGCTTGAAAAGATTAAGGATCGAATCCTTGAGTTTCTGGCTGTGAGAACACTTGTGAAGAAACCAAAAGGAACCATTCTCACGCTGACCGGGCCACCGGGCGTTGGGAAAACCTCCCTCGCAAAATCAATCGCGAGGGCCACAAACCGAAAATTTGTACGGCTTTCACTTGGTGGCGTGCGAGACGAAGCTGAAGTCCGCGGCCATAGGCGTACTTACATCGGCGCATTCCCCGGTCAAATCATCCAAATGATGAAGAAGGCCACCACTATGAATCCGGTCTTTTTGTTGGATGAAGTTGACAAGATGTCGATGGATTTCCGCGGTGACCCGTCAGCAGCTCTGCTAGAGGTACTCGATCCTGAACAAAACAACACCTTCCTCGACCATTATCTGGATGTCGAGTATGACCTGTCGCACGTGATCTTTATATGTACCGCGAACGTTTTACACACGGTGCCGCAGGCGTTGCGCGACCGGATGGAGGTCCTCCAACTGCCTGGTTATACCGAGCTAGAAAAGATCGAAATCGCAAAGCAATTTCTCGCGCCGAAGGCTATTAAGGCCACCGGCCTTACCACCAAGCACCTGACTTTCACTGATGAGGCCTTCCAGACAATCATCCAACGCTACACCCGTGAGGCTGGCGTCCGAAGCCTCGAACGGGAGATTTCATCTGTCTGTCGAAAGATCGCACGCAAAGTTGTGGATGAAGGTAAGCAGTTCTCAGAACAGTTCACAGCAGAAAAGATTACTGAGTACTTGGGTGTACCCCGCTTCCGTCCGTCAATGGCTGAAGAGCAAAACGAGGTCGGCGTGGCAACTGGTCTAGCCTGGACAGAAGCCGGAGGAGAACTACTCGTCACCGAAGCAACGCTTATGCCGGGCGGGGGGCGGCTGACGCTCACTGGCAAGCTGGGCGATGTTATGCAGGAATCGGCGCAGGCAGCGATGAGTTACGTCCGCGCAAAAGCCGATGAATTTGGAATTCCAAGTGACTTCCACAGAAAAACCGACGTTCACGTGCACGTACCTGAAGGAGCCATTCCAAAGGATGGCCCCTCGGCTGGCATCACGCTCGCGACGGCTCTCGTGTCGGCGCTTACCAAGGTGGAGACAAGGCGCGACGTCGCGATGACCGGTGAGATCACCTTGCGTGGCAAAGTGCTGCCGATCGGTGGCGTTAAAGAAAAGGTGTTAGCTGCCCATCGCGCCGGACTAAAGGACATTATCCTTCCTAAAGACAACGAAAAGGATCTTGCGGACATCCCTAAGAACGTCACTGACGTGCTCAATATTTACATGGTCGAAACAATGAGTGAGGTATTGAAGATCGCCATGAGTCGACCTCTACAGACAACACTGCCAGCCGAATCCGAGCCGGCTCCGGCTTCATCAGACGGTACGATCACGCACTGAGTCACGATCAGTTAGCACAGACCTGGGTTACGGTCAGTCCATCGCCCAGAACATTCAGCCGTGAAAATCCTGCAGGTCGATCTGATTTCGAGCACTCCTGGTACCACTAGTCTAAGGTCTTCAGGCAGATCCCAGATTGTATTCGTCGGCCGATCCAACGTAGGAAAGTCTAGCCTGATAAACGCTCTCATACGCCGCAAACTAGCTCGCACAAGCCGTTCGCCTGGCAAGACCGACCTTGTCAACATCTACCGAGTACGGCTTGCGGTTACTGCAAACCAAGTTGATACGATCGATTTTGTCGACCTACCGGGATATGGTTACGCGCGAGGAGGACCTCGGCGCGCCGAGTCGTTCGCGAAGATTACCGAAAATTATTTCAGAGCACTCAGTGAACCACCACGTGCTGCCGGTTCGGTCCCGTCGGTACTTCACCTCGTAGACTCTCGGCATTCCGATCTCAAATCCGACCGAGATGCTCACGCCTGGCTGGAGAACCAAGGCCTGACAACGATAACGGTGGGTACAAAAGCAGATTCGTTGCCACGGGCTGAGCAAAAACGTGTGGCACAAGTGCTTGGCAGCCGCACAGGGGGCCGAGTTTTATTGGTGTCGGCCAAGAGTGGGAATGGACTACAAGACCTCTGGAAAATGATCCTCCAGGTTTCAGATCGCAGGTAATGGTGCGCCGATCATGCTGGCGGCGCCAGATTGACACATACGAGTGCGTGATATAATGCTCCCTTCGCTTGGAATTGAGGGGAGCCGACAGTGAAGGAAGGGATTCATCCTGAGTATTTTGAGGTCGAAGCGCGATGCGCCTGCGGCGCAACGTGGAAGACTCGGTCGACCAAGAAGGAACTTCATCTTGAGATCTGTTCAAATTGTCATCCGTTCTTCACGGGACGGCAAAAACTAATCGACCCTGAAGGACGTGTGGAGCGCTTCACCAAGAAGTTCGGTTCCCAAACGGTAGCTTCGGTGAAAGAACAGCTCAAACGGAGGAAGTCCAAGGCTAAGAAGTCGGTAGTTTCTCAAACCGTGCCGAAATAAGTTCCCACTCGCCCCCGGAATCCACGCGCTGACAGAACACCATCCATTCGCTTTCGTAACTACGAAAGCCCTTCATAGCGCAACGCCCCTCACCCAGAGAACGGGCTGGCGAGACGAATCGCTTTCTGGAGAGCGTTCTGGTTTGGAAACATCAAGCAAGGCCATCCCAGATGTGAAAATCGGTGGGTGACTAGATCAGAGAACGAGATTGGCAGCCATCGACAGGTATACAGGCTCCGCTCACCCAACTGGCCCTGGACGAAGCCAGAAAAGCGACAACTTCACCAATCTCCTCAGGCCGGCCGAATCGACCGAATGGGAGCTCGTGTTCGATGAATTTTGCTATGCCGGCTGGATCTTCTTGCTGGCGCGTGTGCCAGGAGCCACCAGGGAACAAGATTGAACCTGGAGCCAAGCTAACGACACGAATTCCCTCAGGGGCCAACTGCTGCGCCATCGACTTACCCAAACTAATCTCGGCTGCCTTGACAGCATTGTAGGTCATTCTTCCACCAGATTCGCGACCCCAAATTGACGTGATCATGATGATGACACCACCCTTGCACTTGCGCAGGTGTGGAACCGCAGCGCGCGACGCACGAATGGCCGGATACAGAGTGGCATTGAATGCAGCGTGCCAGTCGTCGTCGGTCGCAGCGGTAATATCCCCTCCACCAGCTTTTCCGACGTTATTGACAAGAATATCGAGTCCACCGAATGTTTCAACGGTCTGGTCGACAAGCTCCGAGATGCCACTAGCCGTCGAGACGTCAACCTGTATAGCTAGAACAGAGTTATTTCGCCCTGAGGCAGCCCTTAACTCATTTTCAGCCTCAGCCAACCGACCGGCATTACGAGCGCAGATCGTCACTCGGCACCCTTCTTCGACGAGCGCCTTGGCACTCGCAAAGCCAAGACCTTTGCTTGAACCAGTGACAATTGCGATTTTGTCGTTTAGTTCGAGATCCATCCCATTCCTATCCTGCCCAAGGCGAAAAACACGGAAGGACGTACAAACAAACGGGTCGTTGCCCATCAGCAACGACCCGTACCAATTGATACTCAGCGAACCTACGCGCAGCCACTCGTTGTGCCGCAATTATTACATTTGTAGCAACTACCACTGCGCACCATAATCTCGCCGCACGTCGAACACGGCGGCGCATCCTCATGGTTTTGGATAGCAGCAAACGACGCTGCGACTCGTTCACCCGAGCCGTTGCCGTTGCCCGCCGTCTGATCGAGCGGCAATTTAGGCTCCTCAACAGGTTGCCCTTCTGGCACAACTGGCTGGTTGACGCCTGCCTTAAACTGCGCCTCGGTCGAAAGAAACTTTGTCGCCATCCAACGAAAAATGTAATCGACGATCGACTTCGCGAACCGTACCTCCGCATTCTTGGTCATACCCGACGGCTCAAACCGAACGTGCGTAAATTTATCGACCAATACCTGCAGGGGAACACCGTACTGCAGCGCATAGGACACCGCCTGCGCGAACGCGTCAGCGAACCCAGAGATCGTCGACCCTTCCTTCGCCATGACCAGAAAAATCTCTCCCGGTGAACCATCTTCGAATAATCCAATAGTGATGTAGCCCTCGTGACCAGCAATTTCAAACTTGTGGGTAATCGCTTGACGCTCATCGGGCAGTCGACGGCGGACCGGTTGGCCAAGGAGCCCTTCGACCATGCCGGTCATTCCAGTCTTAGCATCACGCGAAGTGTTGAGAGGTTGCGTTCGCTTGCTGCCATCACGGTAGATCGACACTGCCTTAGTGCCTAGTCGCCACGAGTCGACATAGGCCTTCTGAATCTCATCAGCTGTCGCCTCCTTCGGCACGTTAACGGTCTTCGAAATAGCACCTGAAATGAAGGGCTGAGTTGCGCCGATCATCTTAACGTGACCCATATAGTGAATCGACCGCTCACCTTGGGCAGGTTTAAAGGCACAGTCAAAAACCTGGACATCCTTATCCTTCAGATGCGGTGCTCCCTCGATTGTCTCGTGCTCATCAATATAAGCAATGATCTCGTCGACCTGTGACGATGTATAGCCCAGACGGTCCAGCGCCATCGGTACCGTATGGTTGACAATCTTCATCATGCCACCACCAACGAGTTTCTTATACTTGACCAGAGCGATGTCGGGTTCAACGCCGGTTGTATCGCAATCCATCATGAACCCGATCGTCCCAGTTGGAGCGAGTACGGTTGCCTGGGCGTTGCGGTAGCCAAACTCTTCACCCAAATCGACCGCGTCGTTCCAGGACTGCTTAGCCGCAGCGTAAAGCTCACTCGGTACGTTCGTCCGATCGATATCCTTCAGTGCCACGCGATGCTTCCGCATGACTCGCAGGAACGGTTCCTCGTTCTTTTCGTAGCCATCAAACGAACCGCCGTGGTCACGGGCAATCCGTGCCGATTGCGCGTAGGCTTCGCCAGTCATCAGCGCCGTAATCGTCGCCGAATAATCTCGGCCCGCCTCGCTGTCATAAGGCAATCCTCGGGACATTAGGAGCGCGCCCAGGTTGGCATAACCCAACCCGAGGGGACGGTAGTCGCGACTGTTTCGCTCAATCGCCTTCGTTGGATAGCTTGCGCAGTCAACGATGATTTCCTGCGCCGTGAGCATGGTACGCACCGCCGCCGTAAACGCCGCGTAGTCAAAGTCACGCGCCTCGTCAATAAAGGTCATTAAATTCAATGACGCCAAGTTGCAAGCTGAATCGTCAAGAAACATATATTCCGAACACGGGTTGGAAGCATTAATTGGAGCCGTGTTCGGACACGTGTGCCAGTCATTAATTGTCGAGTCGAACTGCATTCCAGGATCACCGCATACATGGGTCGCTTCAGCAATCTGCTGCATTAAATCTCGCGCATCATAGGTGTCCATAACCCGACCATCGCTCACAGCGCGCGTCTGCCACTCACCATCGTCCAGCACAGCACGCATAAACTCATCAGTCACTCGAACACTGTTGTTC
Source organism: Acidobacteriota bacterium (assembly GCA_002717745.1). Lineage (GTDB taxonomy): Bacteria > Acidobacteriota > Vicinamibacteria > Vicinamibacterales > UBA823 > UBA11600. Next base: position 22,946 of record PBBF01000022.1, on the reverse strand, counting down.
GAGTTTTGAAAAAATACTGACGCATAGGCCGGCCCGGTGAATGAACCATCGTAGCCAGCGTCAATGAGCGCCCAAGCCTTGCGCTCTTCTTCAACCTTGCAGTTGATAAATGCTTCAATGTCGGGATGCTCAGCGTTTAAGATCACCATCTTCGCAGCCCGGCGAGTCTTACCGCCTGACTTGATGACACCAGCAAACGCATCGTAGCCCTTCATAAACGAAACCGGTCCCGACGCCGTGCCGCCACCCGCCAACGTCTCTTGGGACGAGCGGATGGAAGAAAGGTTTGAGCCCGTGCCAGACCCAAACTTGAACAGCATCCCCTCAGTCTTAGCTAAGGTCAAAATGGAGTCCATCGTGTCTTGCACGGAATTAATGAAACAGGCTGAACATTGCGGCGCCTTTTCAAAGCCGCAGTTGAACCAAACGGGACTGTTAAATGCTGCTCGCTGGTTCACAAGGAGATACTTTAGGTCGTCGCTGAAGGCTTGCAGGTCACCGGGACTGGCAAAATATTTCTTGTCACGTCCCCATTCCGTGATGGTTTCAACTACGCGGCCAATTAACTGCTTGACGCTACGCTCACGCTCGTCTGTGCCTAATTGGCCGCGAAAGTACTTTGAGACAACGATGTTGGTCGCCTGCTGTGACCACGCCTTTGGAATCTCAACGTCATGCTGTTCAAAGACATTCTCGCCTCGCTCATTACCAATTACGGCAGAACGCGTCTCCCATTCAATCTCGTCGAACGGGTCGACACCTTCCCGAGTGAACACCCGTTGATATTCCAGACCGGACGCTGCCGACTCGGAGCGCCGCGCCGACTCCGGCACGCTAACTTGAGTCGTTTGTGGTTGCTGCGCTGCGCCTCTATCCATGCTTACCTCTCAGAAAACAATCAAGCCCGAAACCTCACCCCAAGGTCCCGGGCCGTCGCAGGATGCTGAAAAAATTCCTTCTACGCCTCTCTTTTGAGGGTGCGCCCTTCGCAGAGCCGACCGAGAGGCTGGGAACCGTCCTCAGCAGGCCTGGTTAGATCCTACGGCGGTCAACTATGCGTCCTGCTTATCGGTTTGTCAACCCTCAAACTACAAGATATAGGGTAAAGGTTTAGGTCAAACGCAAGATGTTGTAAAACTGGCCTAATCCTGAATACTTGTTATCCAGACGTACAAGCGCTGTCACGGTTCTTCCCCGACCGGTCGAGGACTGGTACAGTCGGACCGTGCACTCGGACGAGATCGATTCATCCATCGACCCACCACTCGCAGTTGACCCGTCTGTGCCCAACACACCCCAGTTCCTCAACCGACCACACGAAGGTTTGAAAACACGCATTAGGGCTTTCGGTGAGGTAGTGCTTTGTTCAGATTTCCCAACACAGCTGATGTTGATTCAGCTGCTCGCATGGATCGGCCTGCGCCCGTTGCTAAGCAATGGACAACTGTCGCTGCTCTACATCGCTACGCTCTCGCTCGTAGATACAGCAGTATTGATAGCGCTGATTCTATGGTTTCTACGCAGGCACAGCGAATCGGCACGTGAAATATTTCTTGGACAGCGGCCGATCGGACGCGAAGCCCTTTTCGGCGTACTGCTCATTCCCGGCGTGATCCTGTTCGTTCTCCTAACTCTTACTCTCATTCAGGAATTCGCGCCGTGGCTCCATAACGTAGAAGAAAACCCGCTTGAGTCTCTCCTTCAAACACCACGCGACGCCGTTATCTTCAGCATGGTAGCAATTATCGCTGGTGGCGTACGCGAAGAACTGCAGCGGGCGTTCATCCTCTGCCGATTTGAAGAACACCTAGGAGGCGCTTCGGTCGGACTCGTGGTCTTCAGTGTCGCATTCGGCGCCGGCCACCTACTACAGGGGTGGGACGCGGCCCTTGTCACCGCAATGCTCGGGGTAGTGTGGGGTGTCGTGTTTCTTACACGAAGAAGTGTTATCGCACCGATGGTGAGTCATGCTGGCTTCAACATCCTAGAGATAGTGCGGCACTTATTGCAATGAACCTGTGCCTACCCCTCCTCGTCTAGGCGGGTCACTTTTACACGGAGATTCAACCTGGCGATCCAATCGGCAATGAGCGTTCGTTGACGCTCCCCATGCAAATCACGCTGTACCTGGTCGCGAATTTGATCGAACGGCTGTGTCTCCCCGCCTATCGAATACTGATTTATCCGCCCGCGATAGTACCGTGCCAGTTCAGCTTCAGTCGGTTGGACCGTCGAACCAAATCGCTGTTCGAGATAGTTCTCGACCCGCCAACCCTTAAGCAGTGCGCGCGCCAAGCTTGTCTCGGTCATGCCAACCTTTGCAAGCGCGTCCAGAAACGCCTCAGGCGTCGGAAAGCGACTGCGCAAGTCGTCAAGCCTGGCCTCAATAACTCCGACCCCTGGTTCGGGGACAATAAACCGGTTGACTTCACCGAGAATCAAAGCTCGGTCGATCAGCTGCGTGAGTACATCAGCTTCGTTGTGAGCATCTGGCATTAAACCAAACGTGGTGACAGTCCGCACATCGGACAGCATAATGACGTCACTGCCGACTACGGCGAGTACCCGGTCAAGAATGTCGGTTCGCGCATGCAACGTGAGCACGGAACAGGCCACCATGAACACTGCGAACCGGCACAACGCGTGAATTCGCCGCAACTGCTTGTAACCCATATTTAGAAAGCCTGTCCGATACTCACATGTAAAGCCATCAAACTCTCTCGGGTTCCACCACCGAAGTCACGCCGATCGAGCTTAAATCCAAGATCGATGCGGATCGGCCCGATGGGTGACCGGTAACGCAACCCAAAACCGGCACCTCCGCGTAAGCCACCAAACTTCATTCGGTCGACTGTCTTAAACACGTTACCCACGTCAAGGAACGCGACAGCACCCAGACTCTCCCAAATCGGGAGGCGGAGTTCGTTGTTGATAATAATGAGACCATTCCCACCCTGGGGAAACCCGTCCTGGTCAATCGTCGAGTCATCGCCCAAACGGTCGAGCGCGAAGCCTCGCACTGTCGTTGAGCCGCCGGCAAAAAACCGCTCGCTCGCGGGGACATCCCGTAGAACAGTTTCGACCGGCAGACCGTTTGATGTTAAAACCGGATTGCCATCTTTATCGATGACGTTAACGGGCCTCGAAAAGCCAGTGGCCAACCCTACCCGGAGTCCAGTGGCGAAAACCACTGATGGTATCCCGGGTAAACGGCGGTAAAAAAACCCTTGCATTAGCGTCTTCGCAAAACCGACCTTGGACCCAATCGCCCGGCCAGCTAACCCAGCGTCAACACTCACAAGTTCGCCGCGCGTTGGGTCGAATGGGTCGTCACGATTATCCCGAATCAACGCCCCTGAAAACGTCGACAGTGCGATCCCGGGAAACAACCTGTCGATAAGGCGCTCCTCCTCAACATTGAAGCGCTCGTCAAATAACTGATCTCGGTTAAACGTATAGCCACCAGTGAAAAGTGTGGTTGAACCAAGCGGTCGGCGCCACTCAACGCGCACGCCACGCTGTTTGAGGTTAAAACTCGATCGGATTGATTGTTCGATGAAGGTCGAGAACAGTAGCTCTCCGGCCGAACCGAAAGCGCGCGGTTCGCGAAATGTGGCGAGCACCCTATACTCATTGAATCCAAATTTACTCGAATCCTCATTAATCGTCTGGTCGTTATCCGGCCGGAGACTCACGCGGGTGAACAGATTAACTGAACGGTTCTTGCCCCACAGATTTCGTCGGCCGATCTCAAAAAAACCTCGCGGAGCAAACTCGATTTGCTCGACTGCGGCACCACTCTCTTCACGTCCACGACGCAGTCTTGTCCCAGCTTCGAACCCGCCACCGTAGCCGAGTGTGGTCGCCGGCACTTCCTCAACTGCCACCAGAACATCACGTCTGGTGTCACTGCTATGGCTAATCTCGGTAATTCTAATCCGGCGGAATAATCCAAGCGCCCCCAACCGCCGCCGACTCTCCGCAAGTCGGTCCCGGCTGAGCGGTTGACCGGGCACCAGTGTTATCTCTCGACGGATCGTAGCGGTACTAACTTGGAACTGCCCTGTAATCAAAACATGATCGACGAGAATTTGCTGCCCAGCTTCAACAACGTGGGTAAGATGGGCCTGACGAGTGTCGGGATCGAAGGAGGCGTCCACGCGCACATTCGCGGTCCCGTAGCCCAGACTCAGCAACTGCTGAAGAATCGCGTCGCGGTCTACCAAAGCAACGGATCGCTCATAGACATCGCCGGAGTGTGCAGTCATTACTGCCTGGAGCCTTGAGACGACAGAACTTGGTGCACCCTCGATTACGATGGAACCGATGACCATACGAAGCCCTTCAGTCACCGTGAGGCGGAGATGCACTATAGGACCAGATGGACTCGATTCTTCGATGACCTCCGTCGCTACACGTGCCTCCGGATAGCCAACTTCCCGATAAATGGCGAGTATCGCGGTGACACCTTCATCAAGAGCCGCCTCCACGAACGGATCACCAATGACGACCCCAAGCCTGTCCTCAAGTACAGCGCGCGAGAATACCTGATAACCCTCGATCTCAATGCCGCCAACCCGTACAACTGGCCCACGGTCAACGTGATAAACAATCTTAAGTTCCAGGTCATCACCCGTTCGGCTGTAGTCGGTTATTGCCCGCCGGAAGCCACGTTGCCGAAGATAGTCCAACAGTCGACGATTAGAGTCCTCTAATAAGTCCTCATCAACCGAGCTCTCACGGTCTACCGTTACAAGAGCATCCTGAATCTCAACCGGTAGCGAATCGCCCTCAAACTCCACTAAGACACGGGGCCCCGCGTCTACCGTCAAGGTCAGATCGAGTTGAAGTCCGCCTGGCCTCGCCTCTACAGTGTGACCAGCCACAGCTTCAAAGTGCCCGTCTTGTTTCAGATTATTGACATAGTCGGCCAGACGTTGCTCCAGCGCTCCGCGATCGAAATGTCCACCAATCCGAAGGTCGAGTCGTCGAAAAATACTAGCCTCTGTTTCGAGCACTTGGCCATTAATGACAAGCGTCGCCAGGCGAGCTTGCTCACCGGCAGCGATTTCTATGGTCAGTGTGATTAAACCGCCACCTCGGTCGAGCGGCGAGATCGCGATACTTGTATTTAAATATCCTTGGTCACGGTAGAGCTCACGTAGAAACACTGCGATATCGTCTACTTGACCGAGTTGAGGCCGATCACCATAGCGTTCGCCGATCGCTTCACGGAGGTCGCCGCCAGATAGCCCCAGGTCACCCCGGAAGGCGAGACGATCGACCACCTTAATTGGAATCAGTTCGTAGAGCAGTACGACGCCGCCATCCCGTAGACTCGCATCTACCCGGATATCGCTGTAGTAACCTAAGCTAAAAAGGTGCCAAATGCTCTCGCGGACGTCCGTCATCGACAACGGTATCCCGACGCTTGTAACAATTAACTCTTCGCTTCCAGGAGTTGGCACTGCACCCCCGAAGTCGAGGTTCACATCAACAATTGGGAGTCCCAGGTAGTCATTGATGTCTGCCGCCGCACCTAAAGAGACACAGGTGGCCCAACCCGCCAAGACCAGGCTGGCTAAGTGACGCACCGCAAACCACAACTTCCGGCCCTCGGCGCACGACGAGTAGTTAAGTGGGTTCATCTAGAAGGCGTGACGCACGCGAAAGTCAATTGCGTAAGTGCGATCTTCATTTTGGGACAGCACCCACGAAAGCCGGTCGCTCTGATCGTACTCTAGCAAAATAAGTAAATCGCGCTCTCCACCCGTAAGAGCACGCGACAAAGTTAGGTATGCTCGGTCAGAAACGCGCTTGCCAATCGTCAGTCTCGCCGTTGATGTCAACGCGGCCGTTTGCCTCGAAGTCGCATCACTCAGCGACGACCCAATCTGGAAACTATCAACACCGAGCGACTCTTCAACAACTTGACCAAAGCCTGACGAGATCGGATTCGTTAGCAGTTGTGCCGCCCGCGCCTGAAGCAACTGGCGATCGGTCTCGGTTCCAGTGCGAAGCGCTCTAAGTTCGCCTTCGGCAGGATCGTGGACACTACCAAGCAACAAGGCAAGGATGTCGATCGCCGGTAGCGGTGGGTCCGAAGTAAGGTCGGGAACAAATCGCCCGGCTGTACCAGCGGCATGAAAGATCACACGATAAATCTGACCCGGCACTCGCACACTCGTTTCGGCCTCAACATCAAAGAAGGGATCGATTGTGGTGGGGTCACTGAAATCCAGGCTCCCACTGGTTACAAAGTACCGATTACCCTCAAAAAATACTTCGCCACGATCGACCTCTATGTAACCGAGTAACTGCGGATGCTGGGCCGTACCCTGCATTCTGAGGTCAACGCTAGCGGTCACACGGGCGTTCTTATCTTCAATACGAAGCGTCCCAGGTGCATTGATTTGAAGGTCGTAGCGTATTGGAAACGCAGAGTCGATTTCGTTTTCGCGATCATAGATTTCATCTTGAGCCGAGAAGTTCAAGAACTGTGTGTCGAGCTCAAACTGCCGGACCCAGGTCGCGTCAACCACCTCAACAGCACCGACAAGTACCGGATCCTCAAAGGACCCCTGCAGTGAAAGATCAGCATCGATCACAGAGCGGATCCCCTCGGGGTAGCGCAGTTGCATTCCCTGCCCAGTCAGCGTCATGTCCAACTCGCCAGGCAGATAGCCGTCAAGGCCGATCCGTCCCCCGAATTGCACCAAGCCGCCACCGAGCGTGGCCGACAGATCATCCAAGTGAATACCATCAGCACCAAAAACGGCTCGGCCATTCACCGCTTCCAGCGAGTGTGGCAGAGAGAAGAGTCGAAGTCGGCCATCGGTCACCGCCGCATGCCCATCCAGCACCGGCACATCAATCGAACCGCGAATCTCGGCCACAAGTTCCGCGCTGCCTGAACTTCGAATATCGCCAATAAAACCTTGGAGAATGCCGAGGTTCGCATCACCCGTAGCCCGAATGGCAACCTCATTGGTTTGAAGGCGGATCTCGCCAGCGAGGTCGAGTGCGGTACCCTCCCCTCCTAGCTGCATCTGTTCAATCCGGACGACCTCCTGGTCTAAAGCAATGCGAACGTCACCCTCGTTACGGACCTCGTAATCGAAGAGTCCTAACTGCAACTGTTCAATGGTCATATCTATCAGAAGGTGCTCAGGATTGCTGAGCTCGCCCACAATTCGGGTTGAGCCACTCGCAAGGATCGTGGTGTACGGCTGCAGACGAGGCTCGAAAATCCTTATGTAGGGATCAAGCGCGGTGTCAGTAAAACGGAATGCCAGCTCAGCGTCACCCTCCACCGTCAGGGCAACTCGCCCCAGTGCCGAAATCGCCAGCCTGGGCGAGGCCGCTTCGATTTCAATCTCCAACTCCTCGTTTCTCACGCCGATGCGTCCGGTCACCTGCCCAATCTCCTCCTCACTCATGAAAAGACTGTCCACACGACCGCGAACATCGTAATTCGGAGTCTCAAAAGCCCCGACGCCAGAGGCGGTAAACTGGAGTGTTCCCGAAAGTGGTGCGTACGGGTTCTCAACAGTCGCTACCTCCGACATCGGAATTCCAAAACCATCCGCATTGAATGTGTAGGTGCCAAGCCAGTTGACGAACGCTGCACCGGTGACGACACCGCCACCCTTGACCATCTCCACGCCGTCGAGCCGAACGCCCGCACCTTCGAAACGGAGTCCCGCGACCCCGGATTCAACCGGCTCACCGTATGCCGTGCCGTTGCGCATCGACATCTGACCGAACCCAAACGGCGCTGCGAAATCTCCGTAGACATGTAACTCGCCAGACAGTAATCCTTCGATGCGATACCCTTCTTGTTCAAAGGCTGTAAGAAAATCTGTAGCGCGCCGATCAGTGATCCGGAACGTGGCATTCATTTCTTCATCGCCGTCGGTTCGCGGATAGCTAAAAGCGAATCGCCCATCGAATTTTATTTCCGAACCTTCGTCGGTCACTTGTCCGTCCGTAATCTCGTAGTAACCGTTCTCAATAATCGCCTCACCCGTCCATCGGCCCCACATCACGTCCCAAAGACGTAACCCTTCGGCAGCAAACACGCCAGAAATCAGGGGACTTGAAATCGGTCCCTGTATGACACCGTCGAACGTGCCTCGTCCAGAAATTTCGAACTCATTTGTCAGTTCGCCAAAAGCGGTCATAACGCCTGCAAGAATTTGATCGGTCTCCTGCCAATCGGCGCTTGTCAGGTTAAACGGGATCTCGGAATCGTCGCCATAAGCAGTTCGACCTTCAAACACGATTCGCGTCCGCGGCGTAGCAACCCAACTCCCAACCGCAAGGTCAATCCACTCAGGCCCCAACCGGTAGCTCGCCGACCCACCGACAGAAAAGCGCCTGACGGACTGCGAGGATACGGTCTCAGACTTTAAAACCAGCTGATTGATCAATTCGGCTTGGAGTTGAATGCCATCTGGTGGTAGCGCTTCAATATGCCCTTCACCTTTGTGTTCTTGGAAATGGCCGCGTGGCCACGACATACGATTCCATCCCGTTGATTGACCCTGTAAACGAATACCGGCAAGGGCAAGTTTGTCGGTAAGAAGCAGTAGGTCAACATTTCGATAACTCAGGTCAAGACGACCAATGTTACCGCCGGGAAGATCGGGTGACATCAGTGCATATTCGAACTGCAATGGGCCATCATGAAAAATCGAGGAAGCATCAAAAACGTCAAAGTCGTCGTTACGCCAACGGAGTGAACCGGAAAGATCGAGGAACGGCTGCTCATTAATCGTTGCCAGGTCGCTCCGGAAATCTCCTCGGAGGTCATAGCCGTTCTCGTACTTATGATACGTTCCGCCAAAGTGCCCCATCCCGCCTACAGTGAACGGATCGTGGGCAAAGAAGATATCCCTGAGAACCCCTAAGTCTCCTTCTGATTGCACCTCGTAGTGTTGCTCTGGCCAATTCGCTATATCTACTTTGCCCACTAGATGGGAAATGGTGCCGTTCGTCTCCAAGTCAAGGCGATCGAACATGACATCACTACCATTAATTCCGAACTCCGCCTGTACCGACGCTGTAATTGGCTCGTACGTTCCGATCTGCACAGTCCCGTTGGAGAACGTGACTTGCCCCCGGTAATCCGCAAGTTTAGTGACGGTGATATCGAAGTTCGGCGTCACAGCACTCCAATTCGATCCGTAATCATCAAAGATAACTGTCCCACGCTGCGCACGTATGTAACTGAGCGTGGTAACAAACAGGTTGCTATTGTCAGGGCTGCTCGCTGCAGTTGCGTCATCAATGTCAACCGGGTCGCCGGCAAGATCGGGGAACGTGTGGCGCCCGTCAGGAAAGCTCTCGAGAACCAACTCCCAATCAGTTATCTCAATTGAATCGAAGAGGATCTCACCACGGAACAACGATGACCAGGGCATAGACACAACAATGCGGTCCGCTCGCAGGAAAGGACGGTCATCGGGCGTCGGACCCTCAATAACCAGATCCTCGGCCAGAAAGCGACCGAGGAAGAGATAGACCGATAACTTTCTGATGTGCATCGGTCGGCCCACTTGCCGAGACCCTATCTGCTCAACCTGGCCGTGGAGCGCGGGACCAACATCCACAGTGACGCTCGTCACTACAAACGCCGCAACCAGTCCCACGGCTAGGACGAGAGGTAGCCGGGCATACCACCACCTGCCACGCTTGACAGCAGGCGTCGTCGCATCAGCGTTCGAATCTGTCCCCGATTCCTTCACACTCAGCTCATCCAGTCAGTTACTCACTCGAAAGTGACCAACGGCTGTCCAACCTCAACCGTCATCCCTTCACGGATAGGCACCTTCTTTATGCGACCTGCTTTTGGTGCCTTCAAAACGTTCTCCATCTTCATCGCCTCAACGACAACGAGGTCCTGTCGTTCAACGACCTCGTCCCCGTCTGCAACCATCAATCGCACGATCCGACCGGGCATCGGAGCAACGACCTCTCTGCTTTCAGAGACATCCTCCCCCCTCACACGGCGCACCGTGCGCCGACTATCAACAACAGCCCAAAACACCCCCTCACGAAGTTGGACGTCAAATCGTCCACGGCAGCCGGCAGCCGTGACCGTCACGTCGTGACTCCTTGGCATCCCGTTTAGGCGAATTATCGATAGCCTACCGTTGCCAAGGGGACGGACATCAACCTTGTGTTGTCGCCCGTCTACATCAACTAGCAGATGATGCTCGGGCGATGTTGCGGGCCGTTTAACCCTCACTGTTCGCCCCCGGCCGTTGACTTCGATGTTGAAACGCATGCTCACGGTAAATTAGATACGCAATGCAGCTGCCCGCGCCGCCTGACGCCATGGCGAGCTGGTTTCCTGGTTTTCCGTTCTTTCTCGCCAAGCGGATTCCAGAAACGCATGCACCGCCACACCTATAACGGCAACCTCCTCTGCTTCAGATGAGGGCTCCGCGAAAGGTTGGCCATCTCGTTCGACTAAGGTAGTGTCGACAAACGTTGTATCTATAGTTCCTGTGGCGAACGCACCGCTTCGGATCAGCCATTGAAAGAACGGGACCGTCGTCTTAATACCCTGGACTCTAAACTCGTCCATCGCCCGCCGCATCCTAGCGATAGCGTGCGTCCGATCCGCGCCCCACGCCACGACCTTCGAAATCAATGGGTCATAAAAAACAGGCACCTCGCCACCCACAACAGCGCAGCTGTCCTCGCGGATACCTGGTCCCGAGGGCACTTGGAGGCCACGGATACGTCCAGGAGACGGCAAAAACGACGCATCAGGGTCTTCAGCATAAATCCGGCATTCGATAGCGTGTCCAGCCGGTGTAAGTGTAAGTTCTGGAGAAATGTCGAGCTTTTCACCCTGAGCGATACGAAGCTGCCACCGAACCAAATCGATCCCTGTAACTGCTTCGGTTACCCCATGCTCGACCTGTAACCGCGTATTCATTTCAAGGAAATAGAAAGCGTCTGATTCATCAACTAGAAATTCAACGGTTCCGGCGTTTGTGTAGCCGACCGCTTTAGCAATCGACACGGCTGCGTCGGCCATGGCCGTCCGACGTTGAAGCGACATGCCGAAGGCCGGTGATTCTTCAACTAACTTTTGATACCGGCGCTGAATTGAGCACTCGCGCTCGACGAATGGAACGACCGTGCCGTACTCGTCGGCAAGGATTTGGATTTCAATATGTCGCGGGGATTGAAGCTGGCGCTCAAGATACACTGCGTCATCACCAAACGCCGATCTTGCTTCAGAACGTGCCGCGGTGATCGCCGTAGCGATCGCCGATGGCTCGGAAACCAGCCGCATCCCTTTCCCACCTCCTCCGGCCACCGCCTTGACCAGCAAGGGATAGCCAATGGTGGAGGCAAGAGCGATCATCGCATCGTGAGAAATTGCGGGGTCGACTGGCGCACCAGTGCCGGGTACGACAGAAACGCCGGCAGCCACCGCAGTCTCGCGAGCCGCCACCTTTCCCCCCATAAGTGCAATGGCATCTGCCGAAGGACCAACGAACACCCGGCCAGCTGCCCGGACGGAAGCGGCGAATTCTCCATTCTCAGATAAAAAACCGTATCCCGGGTGAACTGCCCACACATCAGCACGCTCGGCTACTTCAAGCATCTTATCGGCACAGAGGTAGCTCTCTTGCGGCTCGCTTGCCCCGATCGCGTACGCCTCGTCAGCATAGATGACGTGTGGTGCGCCGCGATCACATTCGGAATACACCGCGACACTTGCGAAGCCCATCTCACGACAGGCACGCATGATTCGGATGGCGATTTCACCACGGTTCGCGACCAGAACCTTCATGTCTTGCCTTGCGGTCTCGCAGCACAGGCACCATGGCTAGGCAGGCATTCAATGTGCGCGATCTGCCTTTTATTCTAGCACTTAAGGGCTAGCGACTTGCTCTTATAGCGGGATGTTGCCGTGCTTCTTCGGTGGGTTCTTGTCCCGTTTACTGGCCAGGCTAGCAAAAGCTGTAACCAGAGTTTGACGAGTTCGTCGAGGCTGGATCACTGCATCTAGATAGCCTCGTGCCGCCGCGGTGTAGGGATTAGCGAACTTCTCTCGGAATTCAGCAGCTTTTTGAGCACGCAGAGTATCAGGGTCGCTGGCTGCCTCAAGTTCTCGCTTGTATAACACGTTGACTGCACCCTCTGGCCCCATGACAGCGATTTCGGCGGTTGGCCATGCGTAGTTAAGATCGGTGCGGATGTGCTTGCTTGCCATCACGCAGTAAGCCCCGCCGTAAGCCTTGCGGGTAATAACCGTAACTTTTGGCACGGTCGCTTCCGCGAATGCGTACAGCAGCTTCGCACCGTGACGGATTATGCCGCCGTGCTCCTGCTGCGTGCCAGGTAAGAAGCCAGGTACGTCCTCAAGGGTCAGCAACGGAATGTTGAAGGCATCGCAGAAGCGCACAAACCGGGCACCCTTGACTGACGCATCGATATCGAGTGTACCCGCCAGATGAGTCGGTTGGTTGGCAACGACTCCAATACTGTGCCCGCCGAGACGGACAAATCCTACGACTAGGTTCTTGGCAAACTGCTGGTGTACCTCCAGAAAAATACCATCGTCAGCAATAGAATTGATGAGCTCGATAATGTTGTATGGCTGGTTTGGCGCTTCGGGTACTAGTCGGTCGAGCGCTGTGTCTTCACGATCCGGTGGATCACCTGACGCGACAATTGGCGGATCATCAAGGTTGTTACTTGGGAAAAAACTGAGAAGGTCACGTAACAAGGACAGGCATTCGTGATCGTCCGCTACCGCAAAGTGGGCGACTCCACTCTTGGCGTTGTGTGTTGTCGCGCCCCCCAGAGACTCCTTCGTCACCGTCTCGTGCGTGACTGTCTGGATAACGTCTGGACCAGTCACGAACATGTAGCTTGTACCGTCAACCATGACAGTGAAATCAGTGATCGCTGGCGAATAAACTGCTCCGCCGGCGCAGGGTCCCATAATGGCCGAGAGTTGAGGCACAACCCCAGACGCCAGTGTGTTCCGAAGAAAGATGTCTGCATAGCCACCAAGAGATAACACTCCCTCCTGAATTCTCGCGCCACCTGAGTCGTTAAGACCAACGATCGGCGACCCCATCTTGACCGCTTGATCCATCAGCTTGACGATCTTGGCGGCGTTGGTCTCTGACAACGACCCACCGACCACCGTAAAGTCCTGTGCAAAAGCGAAGACGAGCCGGCCACTAACATGGCCGAATCCAGCGACGACACCATCACCTGGCACAACTTGGTCGGCCATGCCGAAATCGCGGCAGCGGTGCGTGACGTAACGGTCGACCTCCTGAAACGTGCCCGGATCGAAGAATAAGTCGATCCGCTCGCGCGCCGTCAACTTCCCCNCCGCGTGTTGCTTCGCACGGCGAGCTTCGCCACCCGCCTCATCGGCCCNGCGATCGATATCGGCGAGGTTCCTATTTACCGTATCCATGATGCTAGTCGTTCTCTTTTTTCACCCNTTGGCGCCCTGTGCCTTTTCCCAGTCGGCGAGGAACTTCGCAAGGCCGATGTCGGTCAGGGGATGCTTGAACAGTGCTTCAATCACGGCCGGCGGACATGTGCACACGTCGGCACCAAGACGACCAGCTTCGACAATGTGGAGCGGACCGCGGATACTCGCTACCAGCACCTCGGTGCCAAATTCGTAATTTTCGTAAATGTCGACAATCTGGCTAATCAATTCCATGCCCGAAGTCGCAACATCGTCCAACCGACCGACGAACGGACTAACAAAGGTCGCTCCAACCTTGGCTGCGAGGAGCGCTTGGGTCGGGGAAAAGACTAGTGTCACATTGACTCGGATACCTTCATGCGCAAGCTTCCTACAAGCCTGCACGCCAGGCTTCCCAAACGGCACTTTCACAACAATATGCTCGTCGATTCCGGCCAGCTCGTGGCCTTCTTGAATCATACCGTTGACATCAGTTGCAACGACCTCAGCGCTGACCGGCCCCTGAACCGTTCGGCAAATTTCCTTGAGTATCGCCCGTGAATCGCCACCCGCCTTCGCTAGAAGTGATGGATTCGTGGTAACACCATCAATGATTCCGAGCGGAACAAGACCTGCAATGTCAGCAACGTTTCCTGAATCAATGAACAACTTCATCGGCGCGCTCCTTCCTGATGCGGGCGCCACCCGCAAGACGGCGGACTGGGTTACTGAGGTGACTCGGTCACCCGGTTCGACAGCTCGCTAATATTAGGCGGTGCTGCCCCGTCAACCGCCACAACAGCGTAAACATAGGTGACACCCGTCGTGCCAGTGGTGTCTCGGTAATTCGTCTCCGTCAGCGGAACCGTCATTAGCGGCTCGAGTGTGCCATCAGGCGACTCGCCACGCAAGACCAGATAGCCCGCCAGATCGGCTTCGGAGTTTGGTTCCCAGATCAGGCTGACTGCGCCGAGGCTTCCAACTGCTGCGAGATTCCTCGCCGCAGCTGGTGCAAACGTGTCGCGGAATTCAGCGCAGGTTGGAGAAGACGCTTCGCTCTCGATCGGATCGCCATCAACTGTCGAAATTGCCGTGACGATATAACACCTTTCCACGCCGAACTCCACGTTTGCGTCACTTAACTCAAACGTCTCGAGCGGCACTGCGTTAACCGGGATGGGCATTACCACATCCCCATCGGCCGGCACTGCGGCACGTGGGTTGTAAGTGTAAACGTTATAGGTCATGGGCTCAGCGGAGGCAATGGTTGGTGTTGATTCCAGTAGAACCGGGAGTTCCGGCGCCGTCGCTTCCAGTGCCGATAAGTCGAGGGCGGGTGCCTGCACGGCGCGCATCGCATTAGGCGCGGGCAACCAAGTAATCGTTGCAACGTCCACCGTATAGCTGACTTCAGGCGGTCCCGGAGCACTAGGAGCTGCATCCAACCGAACACCGAGCTCGGTGGACATGTTGCCATAATCACCATCGGCCGTCAGGCCGACCGCTACGTAGGTACGTCGTGGTCGTTCCGGAAGAAACGGGAAGGCTGCCGGCGTCTCAACCCAACGGAGTCCGGTCACCACTGGCACTTCAGCATCGTCTTCATTGTCTTCGTCGATATCGAAACGGCGGTCGACATCCGACAGGTCGGCCGACCTCAACATTTCGGCTGTCAACACCTCCCGCACCGCAACTGTTGCACCCGGCGCCGGGAGCTCAAGTAATGTACCGTCTACTGGGGGGGGCAGCTCGGCCAGATCCAGTTCTGCTGGCGGCCTAACATTAATCGTCGCCACCAGAGTTGCCGCCTCGATGAACTCTTCGTCAGTCAGCGGGCTGACCCCCTCCGGCAATGGACCAAGGGTGATTGAATAAACTTCTACGGTGTCCAGATCAGCCAGTGCGGTATCGTCAGTGTTAGTAGCCGGCACGTCAAACTGGAGGTACACCTCCGCACCAAGTCGACGAGCTTCGAACTCAGTGGGCTCAGTGGGCACGATCCTAATCGGAGCCCGCGGCGGCCCCTTCTTACCACAGCCCACAGCTGCGACTAGGACCAGAAGAAACAGGACCACCGTGCGATGGTACCGGATTTGACTCACAAGATGTATCGGGTGAGGTCTTCGTCCTTAACGATTTCCGCCAGCATCCGATCGACGTAGGCCGCGTCAATCGTAATCGATGTTTCAGCCATATCGGGCGCCTCAAACGAGATTTGCTCGAGGAGCTTCTCCATCACCGTGTGTAACCGACGCGCCCCGATATTCTCTGCACGTTCGTTGACCAGGGTTGCCAATTCGGCCACACGGTCCACTGCGCCGGGTTCAAAACTCAACTCGAGTCCCTCAGTTGCCAAAAGAGCCGTGTACTGCTTGACCAGTGCCCCTCGCGGCTCAGTAAGGATTCGGATGAACTCCTCCGTGCCGAGCGCCTGAAGCTCGACGCGAATCGGAAACCGGCCTTGTAATTCTGGAATAAGGTCCGAGGGTTTCGCGACGTGAAACGCGCCGGCCGCTATGAACAAGATGTGGTCGGTTCGTACGATGCCGTGCTTTGTATTAACCGTCGTACCTTCGACAATCGGCAAGATGTCGCGTTGCACACCTTCCCGGCTCACATCAGGCCCGTGCTTACTCTCGCGTCCGGCAATCTTGTCGATCTCATCGATGAAAATGATGCCAGCCTGTTCAACCCGCTCAACGGCTGAATGCCCGACCGACTCCATGTCGACGAGCTTCTGCTCTTCCTCCTGCACTAGATACTCCAGAGCTTCAGGCACAGGCATGCTTCGCTTACGGCTACGCCCTTGAAACAACCCTGGCAACATGTCTTTGACATTGATATCGATTTCCTCGACCGACGAGCCTGCTACTACTTCAAATGACGGAAACGACTTGTCACGGACATCAATCTCAAGGCGTCGATTATCAAGCTGACCATCCCTGAGTTGCTCGCGAAACTTCTCGCGTGTCCGGCGCACCTGTTCACGTGCCGCGTTCACTTCATCGCTATTACCCGCAGGTTCGATCGGTGGCAGCAGTAGATCGAGCACCCGTTCCTCAGCGTTTTGCTTGGCGCGTTCTCTAACCTCGACCAACCGCTCGTCACGGACCATATCGACGGCAAGCTCAGTGAGATCACGCACCATGGACTCGACATCACGACCCACGTAGCCGACCTCGGTAAACTTCGATGCTTCAACCTTTATGAACGGCGATTGTGCCAAACGGGCCAAGCGTCTCGCAATTTCCGTCTTGCCAACACCCGTTGGACCAATCATTAGAATGTTCTTGGGTGCCACCTCCTCGGCCAGCTCTGGCGGGAGTTTCTGCCGTCGCATTCGGTTCCGAAGCGCGACCGCGACCGCGCGCTTAGCCTGGGCCTGCCCGATAACAAATTTGTCGAGTTCGGCAACGATCTGGCGCGGTGTTAGCGAATCAGCCGTAGAGGCGGTAGTTTGGGGCAGATAGATTGGCATCAGCGGAATTCAAGGACCGCGAAACAACTCGCCATCAAGAACCATTACACTTCCTCAACTGAAATCGAGTCATTCGTGTACACACAGATTCCGGCGGCGATTCGCATTGCCGCTTCGGCGATCTGGCGTGCATCGAGGTTCGTGTGGCCGGCCAGCGCCTTGGCAGCCGCGAGCGCATAGGGCCCACCAGAACCGATAGCTACAATGCCATCATCCGGCGCTATCAGATCTCCGGTACCCGACAGTAGGAACATAGAATCCTTGTCTGCAACAACTAACATCGCTTCCAGTCGGCGCAACACACGATCCGTACGCCAGTCCTTGGCAAGTTCAACTGCTGACCGTTCAAGATTGCCACGATATTGTTCGAGCTTGGTTTCGAACCTGGCAAACAGCGCGAATGAATCGGCAGCTGAACCGGCAAAGCCCGCAAGAACTCGGTCGTTGTAGAGACGCCGTATCTTCCTGGCACCTTGCTTCACAACTGTCTGGCCAAAAGTGACCTGGCCATCACCGGCCAGAACAGTTCGGCCTTCATGTCGTACCGCGAGAACCGTGGTGCTGTGATGCATATCCTGAGCTTGGGAGGCAGCCGTGGCCTAGCGTCGGCGATTGAGAAAGTACCAGGGCACCAACGGCGCGAGTCTACCGAATGGAGGAAAAGAGTGTCAACGTAGCAAGCCGGCCGCCAGCACGAGCCTCACACACCTAGTTTACCTTACGGCAAATACGCCAGCTTGCAGCGGCCGGGGGTTTCAATTCGTTAACAGTTGCCGGTCGATGACATATTCGCCAATTGGGACCCACTGTGAACCGCGGTGCTTGGCGAACAGTTCAACTTTCGCGTCCACGAACAACCGGTGCTGCAGCATTTGGAGCCGCGGTTCGGTACTCGCATAACCAAGCCGCGCACGCATTACAATCGGCTGGGTCAAATCACCAGCCGGCAGCCCCTCAGCTCTAATCGCCCTCACCGTGGAGCTACCCAACTCCTGCACGTCCTCCAGGACCCGGAAGACCCCCATGACACTCACAATTGAGATCCGGTTCTGTGCACCGTTCTTCAGTTGAAACGAGACCTCTGGGACGAGCTTGTTTCTCCCATCCGGTTGAATGCCACTGTCGAACCAGCCAGTCGTTACGTCGGTGACAAGTAACTCGCTGGTAACGTCGAGCGGCTCTCCTCCGCATCCGGCAAAAAACCCCACCGCGGTGAGGACAAGACTTAGCAGAGTCCCTTGCACGACGCGGGAGGTCCGATAAACGTATCGCATGAAAAATTGTAGATCAGAATTCTGAGTACTCGATCCGGTTCAGCGCTTCGCTCCTGGCCATTTCGCCCCGCCTGAGCGCAATAAGGACCCTTCCGGGCACCCGCAGCATCAGCCCAAGACCCCTTGGCAAGTCAGTCGGCGAGTCTGCGCGGTTGCCACTGGACGTAGTGGCTACGGTCAGCCACTCGTTCGCCGCCAGCGGCAGTGAGTCAGTGTAGTCCAACATTGCATTAGCGAGCGCGTCCCGAATCTCCATCGCGTACACCTCTCTAGGGTCGACATCAGGTGGCGGTGACGGAGGCGACGGGTGACCAACTAACGACTCAATACTCCGGAGAGCCTCCTCAAGCGAGTCCCGCACGTCCACGTTATCAAACGAACGCATATGTTGCCGCAACGATTGCAGCGCGGGTCCAAGCTCAGAGTGACCTCGGTTCAAGTGGCGAAACACCCAAGAGAGACTACGTCGCAGTACCGGTATCTGAACGTCGAAGAATAGACCATAGCCGTCTAATCTAAAACCGTGAGCCCCTGTATTCCCCATAAATCGTGCGGCCCCNGGCGTCGNTTCCTCCATGCTTGACGCGAAATTCCGTGCGCTATGCTCAACTGCCTCTTCAAACACCCGCTCCANNACTCGCAACTGGTATCGCAACTGACTAGNTTCTGNCCTTCCAGNNGCAACCTCCGATGACGGCTGGGCCTGCNAANANACACNCGTCGCAANNAANNTCANNNCNAGANAGATCNNNGTTTTCAAGNTAACCCTCCCACANCTAGCGTCCGGACGACACCCGNACNAGGTAATCCATGANCTCNCCGTGTTGCACTACTTCAGCNTCGNNCAGNTGTTGATGNCGNTCNANNTGTTGATCGATACGNNCTAGGTCGGCCTGCCGCTGCGCATCAGNCTCACGCANNAGNNNCGCAAAGTGCNGNGCCAANTCNCGCNGCTGTCGGCGTTCACTCTCCTCGATCAGNCGCTGAACACGAACAAGGACCGATTCCTCACTCACTTCAGAACCGATAGTCTCGCTCGTTTGGGGCGGCGCACCAGAACCGAACGTTTCAAAATCTCGCCGTAGCTCAGATTCAAGCGTAGCCAGTTCGGCACGCCATATTGCTTCCNTACCACTTTGGGTTGGCTCAGATGAAGAAACCGCATCGGACCACGCGGAACGCACGACTAGTCCGTCGTCTCCATATCGTATTTCGAGATTCGCGACCAAGGTGACANCCACCAAAACGAGGGCCGCAGCCAACGACCAGACTGGCGCTGCCTGCCANAAGGTCCACGGNCNGCTGCGCGGCACAGCCACCGCATCAGCCGGNACCACACGGAAGTCCGGNGCCGGTTCAGGCGGTGNCCAGTCCACGAGGCGACNTCTCACACCCGTCAGCGCCTGGANCTCGTCGCGGCATGATGCACACACGNCGAGGTGAGCCTCAACGCGTTNGCGTTCATCCAGNCCACACTCGTCGTAGAGATAGCTCATCAGNAACGACTTGTCGTTNCAGATGTCGTCGCGNCGATTGTCCATCATGTCACTCTCCTCATTCTCTGCCGNGTCCCTGCGTCCGGGGCTCGTGACGGAAACGTAGCCACACGNTCAATCCCTCGNGACTCAAGCTCCTGTCGGAGGCGAGTGAGCCCCTGATACACCCTCGTCTTTACCGTGCTCACCGGACAACCCTGGAAATCGGCGATCTCGCGAAAGGTGAGACCCTGATATTCCTTCAANACAATCGCCGTGCGCTGTTCATCCGGAATTGTCATCATCGCCCTNGAGACTTCACTGCCCAACTCACTCCAGCCAACCTGGTCCTCAAGCGAACTACCAGCTACATCAGCCGGTGCTAGGTCAAGCACGTCGACGTCNTCCGACACCTTATTTAGCGGTGACCGTTGGGCACTACGATTCTTGTCGCGGCAAAGATTGAGCGCAATTCGGTACAGCCANGATGAGAACTTCGCCTCTCCCTTGAAACCCTTAATACCGCGGAATGCCCGAAGAAAGGTCTCCTGGCATANATCCCGCGCGTCTTCTTCGTGTCCNATCACTCGGTAGGCCAAAGCGNAAATNGGNCNCTGCCAGCGNACCACGAGTTGGTTNAAACTATCGTGGTCGCCACNANCCGANCGGGACACCAATTCCTCGTCGGTCCAGGCCATTAGCGCACCAGGCATCCTCGTAGACCCCACACCCTATTTACCGTCATAAACTGATCNGAANACCANACGCGCGCTGCTCCCACTCCATATATTAGACGGAAGATTGGNCTNAANGGTCGGTGATCGGACGCAAGNNNTCGACGACCAGCTCCTCANATCGCNGCCTNGANAATGTAAANCCNTTTAAATCATAGGGTTANCTNTTCTGGTAACATGATCTCCTGACCGACTGAGGANTCNCGTCAGCCCTGCGCNGNCNCNCCACAGATANCNGCTAGTCATGATTCATCTNTCTGCCATCTCAAAAGGTTTCGGCGCCCGTACANTGCTNCANGAAGTCACCTGGCAATTAGGGCCTGGCGATCGNGTCGGCCTCTGCGGACCGAANGGTGCTGGNAANACCACNCTNCTNAAAATGATGGCCGGCTCCGAGGACCCCGACACGGGNCGTGTCGTNAAGCCGAACGGATNGACGGTCGGTTATCTTCCCCAAGACGGCCTTGTNCACTCNGGCCGAACCGTCGTNGACGAAGTTAAGNGTGGTCAGCAGCAANTCCTTGANTTGAAGCGAGAAATGCNCAGCCTTGANCACCAGNTGGGCGATGCGTCAGTNCCCGCAGCTGANCACCCACGTTTACTGGANCGCTACAGTGAGGCNCANGAAGCTTTTGANCGCCAGGANGGTTATGCACTTGATCAACGAGTCGAGACGATTCTTCGNGGATTAGGGTTCGCGAAGGAAGATNGAAAACGTCAANGCCACACGTTCTCTGGTGGGTGGCAGATGCGTATCGCCCTGGCCACCCTTTTACTNGGACGNCCTANTCTACTTCTGCTCGATGANCCGACGAATCATCTTGATTTGGAGGCACGCAACTGGCTCGAAACCTATCTGGCNGAGTATCCGCACGCCGTAATNCTCGTCTCACACGACCGCTTCTTTCTCGATNCTGTCGTTACCCGGATCACCGAGATTAGCCTGAAGACNCTCACTGACTATCCCGGTANTTACAGNACCTACNTCNGTGAACGGGANGCTCGCCTCGCACGTCTCCGAGAAGCAAAGCGTCGACAGGANGACGAGATCGNGCGAGTCCGCCAATTCGTGNACCGGTTTCGCTACCAAGCAACNAAGGCCGCACAAGTACAGAGTCGTCTAAAAATGCTTAGCAAAATCGTGCCGATTGAGGTGCCGCCCGAGCGAAAAGTCGTGCACTTTAAGTTTCCCAATTGCCGTAAGAGCGGCCGTAGCGTGATCACGTTGACAGGCGCGAGTAAGACCTATAACACCACNGAAGTCCTCCGTCCGTTCGATTTANTGATNGANCGCGGTAGTCGAATCGCGCTCGTCGGACCAAACGGGTCNGGCAAATCAACACTGATGCGGCTTCTGGCTGGAGCCGAGGCACCTGACACAGGTTCCCGAANTGAGGGGCACCAGCTCACCGTGCAGTATTTTGCACAGGACGAAGCCAGTCGACTCGANCCGACGCTGACGGTTCATGACACGCTGGTCGCCGGNGCNCCGCTTNACGCTGTACCCGCGATTCGTAACATCCTCGGGGCCTTCCTTTTCTCGGAGGACGACGTTTATAAGCGGGTTGGAGTGCTGTCTGGTGGCGAACGAACGCGGTTGGCGGTGGCGCGAATGCTATTGCACCCAGCTAATACACTACTCCTCGACGAACCGACGAACCATCTCGATATCGATTCCACGGATGTGCTNCTCGAAGCACTTATGGCTTTTGNTGGCACCTTGATCTTCGTGTCGCACGANCGCTACTTTGTGGATCGGCTAGCAACCCAGATTATCGAAGTCGGCCAGGGNGAGGCGTNAGTCTANCCAGGAACTTACNAGGAGTTTTGCTGGANTCGAACCCAACGGGTCGCAANAAANAAAANGTCGACCACGAGGCCAATCAAACAATCCACACANNAGGTCACCGGTAGGNCCAAGGTCGCTGANCAGAAACGCGNNCCAGCGGANGCTCGNAAACGNCGTCGGCTAGCAGCAGACGCTCGCAAACNGCAGCAGCGCNCTGTNGANGCNCAGCACCGCCGCGTGACCGCGATTGAACAGAAAATCAATGACCGNGAAGCTGCTCTCANGAAGCTTGAAGTNACAATGAGCCAGCCCGATTTCTACAAGGAACCNAAATCAGCGAACACCCTGGTTGCAGAACACCAAGCGCTCATGTGGGAGATCGGCGACCTCATGCATGAGTGGGAAACTCTGCAGAATACTTCGGAGAGTAAGCGCAAGTAACCCTCGGCAGGCGACCGGTGGTTACGCCCTCGGGTGGGACCTCTTGTAGACCATCAATCGGTGGTCATCAGTGAGGTTCGTGTATATCTGCGTTGTGTCCAGCTTCTCGTGCCCTAGCAGCTCCTGGATGACCCGCAGATTCATGCCCCGCGCCAGCAAATGCGTAGCAAATGAGTGGCGCAGCGCATGCGGGCTGATGTGCTCAAACTCTTTAGGGTCCTCACCCATCTTTACCGCCCAAGCTTTGACATACCGGCGCACGAGACGGTCAACACTTCGTGTCGATAGTC
>PBBF01000021.1 GCA_002717745.1 Acidobacteriota bacterium | reverse complement strand
GTATTCAGTGATGAATCTTGCAGTGTCTGCCACATGCCCTCATTGAATCCCTGAAGGGAGAGTAACGATGCTGCTAGATCGGCTTGGGCGCGCTCAGCGTCGAATCCTTCGAACTGCGCCTCGACCTCACGCCGTTTTTCTTCTTCACTCTTGATGTCGATTTTCCAACCAGTCAATTTTGCGGCTAAGCGAACATTTTGACCCTTTTTTCCAATCGCGAGGGAAAGCTGCCTATCCTCGACGACAACCTCCATTACCTTCTCAGCCTCATCGATGATGGTGACGCGCTGTACCCGCGCAGGACTGATTGCATTGGTCACAAGTACGACCGGGTCATCTGACCATTCAACGATATCGATCTTTTCGCCCCGAAGTTCGCGGATGATCGACTGGACACGAGTGCCTTTCATTCCAACACAAGCACCCACCGGGTCTACGTCCCGCTCACGTGAAAAGACGGCCACCTTGGCCCGATCACCAGCTTCACGCACGGCACCTCGAATCTGTACCGTTCCGTCATAGATCTCTGGTACCTCTTGATCGAACAGCTTGATAAGGAGTGCTGGATCGGTGCGCGACAGTGTAATCTGCGGTCCCTTTGCGACCCGGTTGACATCCTTGATCACAGCCCGGACACGATCTCCTGCGGTGTAGTTCTCGACCCTAGACTGCTCTTTCCGGGGTAGAAGCGCTTCGACCCAACCCATTTCAACGATGACGTCACCGCTCTCGAATCGTTTGACAAGACCGTTGATGACCTCCCCAACTCGGTCGCAGTACTCCGCGTAGATATTTTCTCGTTCCGCTTCGCGGACCTTCTGAAAGATGACCTGCTTGGCCGTCTGTGCTGCGATCCGCCCAAGCACATCAGTTGCCTTGGGAAATTCAATCCGCATGTCGATTTCGGCGTCGGCGCCATAGAGTTCCTGCGCTTCCTCCAATGAGATTTCGGTTTCGGAATTCGACACTTCATTGACGATCTGTCGCACGGCGAATAATTCAACCTCACCAGTTTCGGCGTTGAACTTCGTACGAAGATCCTCATTCGACTTGTAGTACTTACGCGAGGCTGCCAACACCGCATCCTCGATTGCCGTAATGATGACGTCAGGCTCAAGGCCCTTCTCCTTCGCGAGTGCTTCAATAGTGAGCTGTAGCGGATTACTCATAATGGCTTCTTTTCAAAATTCTACTTCGAGTTTTGCCCGGCTAATGATCGCGAACGGCACCCGATGTGGTCGAGATTCACCCTCTAAAAGGACTGCTTCGTCGGTTACCTCAAGGATACGTCCTTTTAGAAAAGTTTGTCCGTTGATAGCTTCAGACACAACAATCCGCGCCAACCGGCCAACGTACCGCTGATATTCACCAGGTGTTCGCAGTGGTCGGTCCAGTCCAGGCGATGACACCTCAAGGGTGTAAGCGTGATCCAGAGCGTCCTCGACATCGAGCACGGCGTTGAGATCATGGCTAACCTTCTGGCAGTCATCGACGCTAATACTATCGTTGTCCGCACCCGAGTCCTGGCGGTCCAACACCACTCGTAGGACCCAGCCTATCGCTTCTCTTCGTAATTGGACGTCGAAAACCTCCACGCCATGACTGCTGGCTACGCGCTCAGCTATGGCGAATATTTGCCGCCGCTTCTCCGTGAGTGGAAGTCCCACAATTCAACTGACGGTGCCCCTTAAAACACAAAAAGTGGGCACGCGCCCACTCCATCTCGATCCCCGAGGATCGAGGACAGTGATTCTATCACGACGGAATTACTACGGCAATGGACGGGCTAAAAGATCGTACTCGTGACCGCCAAGAATTTCGGCGTCAACGAGTTGACCCGGGGCGAACTGGGATGGATCGCATTCGGTCAGGTAAGTGACTGGGTCGATCTCCGGTGCTTGGCCGGCCCATCGGGCCTGAACCACAAGAGGGTGTTCCTTTGAGCAGCCTTCGACGAGTACACGCACTTTTTGCCCGACGCGTTCCGCCTGGCGACGGGCCACAATTTCCCGCTGGCGAAGCATCAATTCCTTCCGTCGACGAGCCTTCGTGTTACTGGATACGTCGTCGTTTAAAGTGAAGGCTCGTGTGCCTTCTTCGTGAGAATAGGTAAAAACGCCAATATGATCGAAGCGTAAATCACCAATAAAATCACAAAGTTCATGGAAATCCTCGTCGGTTTCACCGGGAAAACCCACGATGAATGTTGTGCGCAGTGCGACTTCGGGTATCCGGTGGCGAATGGATTCAAGTAACCGCTCATAGCTCAGCCGCGTGCCCGGTCGTCCCATTCGTTTTAGCACCCGGTCTGCAGCGTGCTGCAAAGGCAGGTCGATGTATTTACAGACTTTGTCGCAATCTGCAATTGCGTCAATCGTATCGGCACCGATCGTCGTCGGATAGAGATACAGCAAGCGGATCCACTCCAGGCCATCAATATCGTTCAATGCATGTAGTAGCCTGGATAGTGCTCCACGGTCATTGCGATCCAACCCGTACATCGTTGTGTCTTGCGAGATTAGGATAAGTTCCTTCACGCCACGCTCTGCCATCGCACGAGCCTCGGTTACGATGGAATCGGGAGGTCGGCTTCGATAGCTCCCGCGCAATGTCGGAATGATGCAGAACGCACAAGAGTAATCGCAACCTTCCGCCACTTTCACGTAGGCTAGATGGGGTGCCGTAGTTCGTCGCCGTGGCGTGTCAACGTCGTAGAGGTATTTCAACTGCTTCACGCCAGGTGCTGAACTCGTGGCGTCAAAATGATTTCTGAACAATTGCACTGGGGTCCCAGATCCTGGGGGCTGGTCATTTAGAGCTCTAACAATGTCAGGGACACCATCAGTACCGAGCACCACATCGATTTCCGGCATCTCCCGCCGCAAGTCCCCTTGATAGCGTTCTGCCAGGCAACCGGTGACGATAAGGCGACGACAGGTGCCGTCCTGCTTGTGGCGGGCCATTTCGAGAATGGTCTCGATTGATTCCTCCTTCGCTTTATCAATGAAGGCACAGGTATTTACCACGATTACGTCTGACCCGTCCGCCTGGTTCGTCACTTCATGACCGGCCTGCTCGGCGAGGCCGAGCATCACTTCGGTATCCACGAGGTTCTTCGGACACCCGAGCGAGACAAAACCAATTTTCATAAGTCAGAAATGGCAGAGTGCGATCCACCGGCGGTATCCGGCAGGCCGACTGGATGTTTTGCGAGCACTGTTTAGTCCACTACGGATACATTCGATGAAGCATTCGGGGGTAAGGAATCGTTTCCCGTAAGTGTTCCAGACCGCAAATCCAGGTCAGGACACGCTCGATGCCCATTCCAAATCCCGAGTGCGGCACAGTTCCGTACCGCCGTAGGTCAAGATACCACTCGAAGGACTCTTCCGGGAGATTGTGTTTCTTAATCCTGGCAAGTAATTCGCTCAGGTCATCCAAGCGTTCTCCGCCACCAATGATTTCACCATATCCCTCAGGGGCGAGGAAATCTACCGAAAGTGAAAGCTCCGGTCGATCTGGATCAGATTTCATATAAAACGCTTTGATCGAAGATGGGAATCGATGCACGGCGACCGGCCGGTCGAACTGCTCTGCGAGCACGGTCTCATCAGTGCCGCCGAAATCACCACCCCACTCGAATTGTTGTCCTTTTAGGTTCAGGAGTTCTACAGCCTCATCGTAGGTAATTCGGGGAAATGGGGCTCGCACCCGTTCAAGTGCAGCGATGTTACGTTCAAGTATTCCTAACTCTTGCCGCCGTGTTTCCAGCACCCGAGCTACGATAGCCACCACGAGGGCTTCGCCGAGTTCAATCGCATCATCGAGCGTTGCGAATGCCATTTCCGGTTCGACCATCCAAAATTCTGTTAGGTGGCGGCGGGTCTTGGATTTCTCCGCACGGAACGTCGGGCCGAAGCAATAAACTCGGCCCAGTGCCATGATGTTCGCTTCGTTGTATAGCTGACCACTTTGCGCTAGGTACGCCGTTGTTTCGTCGAAGTACTGGACGGGGAAGAGGGTGGTTGTTCCTTCGCACGCAGCTGGTGTGAAGATTGGTGTATCTGCAAGTGTGAAGTTTCGATTATTGAAGAAGTCGCGTACAGCATCTACGACGGTGTGACGGATCCTTAGGATCGCCTGCTGCCGCGGCGACCGAATCCATAGGTGCCGCCGGTCGAGCAAGTAGTCTACGCCATGTTCCTTATGGGTGATTGGGTACCCGGTTGACTCGCCGATGACGCTAAGGTTGGCAACGTCGATTTCGTAGCCACCCGGGGCGCGGCTATCGGCACGGACCGTTCCTTCAACAGCTAGCGATGTTTCTTGGCCAAGATGATCGGCATGGTGGAAGGCTTCCTCACCAACCACGGATTTCGACATCACGGCCTGGATGAAACCCGTGCCATCCCGCACGGTCAAAAAATGAATCTTTCCGCTTGAGCGACGCTTGTGTAGCCACCCACGTAAGGTGACCTGCTGTCCTTCAAACCCCGCGATTTCCTCAATGTAGGCGGTCATAGAGCTGGTCAGTCCAAGCGTATTACGTCAGCCTAGTAACTAATCAATACGAGTGCGGACCCGACAGACGGTGTCAAGGGCTATTTCTAGATTCTGACTCCGACCTACCGCGAAAGTCCACGTAACATCGTAGCCGATCTTCTGCGTGGTCATCAGAGCCGTTGACCAATCGACGGAACCCTCCAACGGCACCAGATGCTCGTCGCGCTTCCCGTGGTTATCACTGTTTACTCGATTTCTTGTAGGAAGGGGGCGAGTGCCCCACGAAGAGGATCGAAGCGCGGGTTCTGGTCAAATGTGCGTTGCAGGTAGTGAATCGTACGAGGGATGTACTGGATATAGACGGGATTTCGACGAATGGATGTCTGATATCCGAACGTACCGAGGGCCTTAAGGTTACGCTGAAGAGCCATCGAGTCAAACTTTCGTCGGAACTTATCGGCAGGTAAGGAATTGGGCACATTAACCAAGAAGCGATCAATCAAGCCTTCAATTGTTTCTTCACTCAGGTCGGTGTAAGAATCACGTAGTAACGAGACAAGGTCGTAGGTGGCCGGACCCATTCGCGCGTCCTGAAAGTCGATGACATACAAGCGTTTGTTGTGCAGCATCAAGTTGCGGCTATGGTAGTCGCGGTGGCAGAGGACTTGAGGTTCACTAGCGAGTTCCTCAGACAACTTCTGGAATTCTAGAGAGATGCTCAGGCGCGCGTCGTCGCTCAGCGTTACACCGCGATAGCCTTCTAGGAAATGTTCAGCGAAGTAGTCAAGTTCCCACATGAACTTCTTGACATCGAAAGTGACCGTAAACGGTAAGATGCTGGGCGAGGCCATTGCTAGCCCCTTCCGCTGTATGACCGTAATGAGATCGACCGCTTCTCGGTACACCGCTAAATGGTCACTGGTTGAACCGGTACCCAGGTGAGCCTGCAATGTAACGTCACCGAGGTCCTGTAATGCCAATACGCCGAGATCGGTGGCATGTTCAAGGACCGTGGGCACCGACACCTCCATCTGCTCCAACAGTGACGCCACCTTGATAAACGACAGTGTTTCAGACCTAAAAGATTTACCGTACAAGGCCAGGACAAACGATTCACCACTCCTAGGAATCACACGAACATAGCGCCGATTAGAGGCGTCACCAGTCAGTGGCACAATTGGAGCGTCTACTTCCGCAAGCTGGCTCTGTTTGAGGAACTGATTAACGCGGTCACGCCACGGCTCGTCGACGGCTTGAATCGGTTGCGGGGTCATACTCCGGTCGCACCTTCCGATGATGAGGTTGGCTTGGCGACTAAAGGAGCCACTAAAGGCACTACTGAACCAGGTTGCAGCAAGAGGATCTGTTGTGTAAACCGACTGCCCAAGGGGAGTTGTACCCCATCGGTGATGACACAGT
The DNA here is from genome assembly GCA_002717745.1 of Acidobacteriota bacterium. Taxonomy (GTDB): domain Bacteria; phylum Acidobacteriota; class Vicinamibacteria; order Vicinamibacterales; family UBA823; genus UBA11600. The sequence continues at coordinate 14,431 of PBBF01000021.1, read as the reverse complement.
CAGTAAGCTCACAATCTGCCTCGACGGTGACTTGGTCCCAAATAGCCGTCCGCACTAGCCTGGCCGAGGGATCGACGTGACTGCCGGTGCCAGTAAGTTTTGAGAGCCCACTCTCGGGGGCAAGCGCGAGTGAGGTTTTCAAATAGTCGGCTGGTGTACCAATATCGAGGAAACGCCCAGAGATTCTATGCGCACGAATGCCGCGAGGTTCGGAAGCTACCAGATCCGTATATAGACCGCCCACTGTCGAGGCGGGCTCCCCCAAAGTGAGTTGATCAAAAACGCTTGGCTCAACCAATTGCACGCCAACGAAATGCTTGGAAGATGCTTGTTGGCCCGGTGGCAGGAACTCGCGGACCCATCCTTTATCGTCGACAATTACTCCACCGTACCGGAGCGGGTCGGGATTGTCGACAACCGCTAAAGTAACCCTGGCGCCACTTTGCTTATGTTCGGCGGCCAGCCGATCAAGAGACATGTCGGTGAGGGTGTCGCCGTTGATGATAAACGTCGAACAGGCGTCCAATAACGGTAACATCGCGCGCGGCCCACCTGCCGAGCCAAGTAAACGCGGTTCCCACGTGTAACGTATGTGGAGACCGAGCCCGCTTCCATCGCCAATAACACCTGTAATCGTGTTTGGGAGGTGGTGGAGATTCAACACTGCGTTTCGCACACCCTGCCCAACTAACCAGCGCAGCAGACGGTGCACGAGTGGCTCCCCTGCAACCGGGATAGCTGGTTTGGCTCGGATGTTACTCAGTGGACGGAGGCGCTTACCGAGTCCGGCGGTCAGCACCAGAGCCTGAGTCGGAATCATATTGGTCACGTTGCACTTCCGAATACCATGTCTGAGCTTGCGATCGTGTCCGCGGTTCCCGTTTGAATAAAAAGCTCGTAGTAGGTTTCAGTTACGTAGTCCGAGGCCGTCCGCCCCAGTTGCACGGTAAGTGCCTCGATGCCTTGTGTGGAACCTTCAAGCTCGACGAATGTCCCGATCGGGGTTTCATCGATAGCTACCATGACATCACCGTGCTTGAACTCCTCGCGATACTTCTCATAACGAAACACACTCGCGAAGCCGATGCGTTCGAGCACTTTGAGCACCGTGGGGCCGTCACCGACAGATGTCTCCAACTCTTCGCGTAATTTCATCGTCGATGGAATCGTCGGCCCCTTGAATGTTACGGTGGCTCGTTCAGGCTCTACACGAACCCGCAATGTCGAATGTTGCCGATTCAGTGTGCCATCCTCGGTATCCAGNAAGCAATCCTGCTGCAGNCTNCGTCTGTGCTTCAGNCTGGCTCCAGTTTTAAGTATCGCCTCCCTGGCCTCGNCCGGNCTGGAGTATCTGAGTTTNACTTCGCGTTCCAAGGGGGCGTTCATGCTTCAGTGCTCCGNGTCTATAACCTGNCCCTCAAAATTATAGCGACAACCCATCCCAGAGTCTGAGCTCAAACGGGCGTGTGAGNGCATCTAGGTCAGCCGCGTACCGTAGGAACAACCACGAAGTGCTGGTGAACCAACNCCTTTAGCGTAGACGACTACCTTGTGCGTGCTACCAAGCCCACCTGGCATAAACAGTGTCTTTGCGGCTAGACGATTCTTGAGTTCGTCAAGACCATCGTCTGGCTGGCTTGAGGGGATGTCCGCACCGCCGAGTCCAAGTAGAAAATAGGTCTGGTCGAGTGAGCCGAGACACCGAAGTCCGCAGTGTTCGGCGCAACGAGTTAACGATGTCAAGTCGACGTGCGCCGTGAGATCCCAATCACCTGGTTCATTTAGCCATGACGCCCTGGGTGGTGCCTCGACGTGCTTACGGTATGCAGCCAGTGTTCCGTGACGTTGTGCGGCGCCGTAGAGTTTCGACGCATTATGGCCGTAGTCGATGAGCACGATAAAGCCTTGTTGAAGCCGGGAGGCCGCAGTCCGGATCCAATCTAATGCGAGTAGATTGATTTCGGCGGTGGAGTCGACAGGTAGCGTGACTTTGAGTTTGCCCAAATACTCCAGCAAGGTTGACGTCTGAACAGGCTGGAGCCGTTCGACTAGACGACTGCCGTCCGCGTCCACACGGATCTCATGTAGTCCGTCTTCGGTCATCGTGATCCGATGAACGGGAAACGCGTCGAGGAGCTCGTTGGCGAATAGGACACCACGAATCGAGTCAGGCAGCTCGGATTTACTGTAAACGAGTTTGTCAACATGAGGTCCAAGCACAGCGGACTGCTCGGAACGGGCGTTAATGCTTCGTTCTACGAGATGGAGTCGGATAGAGTCGTAGAAACTCGGGACTAGGCTTGCCGCACCCAACACGTCTCTGGATAAGCGCCCGTTACCAGCGCCAGCCTCGACAATGTCGAACCTCAGTCCACCTCTAGCTGCTCGATTGACGAGCGACCACATTTCCTCGAACTGCACGGCCAACAAACGCCCGAACAGAGGTCCAACGTCGACACTAGTGAAAAAATCGCCTGCACGGCCAGAGCGTTGGGACGCGCGGGCGTAGTAACCGAGTTTAGGATGGTATAGCGCCAACTCCATGTACTCCACGAACGTGAGCGGGCCGTTCTTACGGGCCCGCTCCACTATTAGGTCGCGGAGTCTCATGGGTCTAGTGAGGGCGGTTTACTCTTTGGTCGCTTGAACGAAGGTCTCCGAGCCGTCTCGCCAAATCAGGAAGAAGGCTGGTTCTCCAGAATCGACGAGCTGCAATTCTTGCACTGCTCTACTAGCACTATCGACCGCGACTCGGTTAACCTCGACGATGATGTCGCCCTGCCGCATGCCAGCTTGCGCTGCGGCGCCTCGAGGTTCGAGTTCCCTGATGACTGCACCTATAAGGTCATTTGGAGCTCCAAGCCGTCGTGATAACTCTCCGTTGAGGTCGGTGAGCGTCATTCCGAACCCGGTGCTCTGATCCTCATTATTATTGCTCGCCGAACGTGGCTGGGCTTCAGCGTCCAGGTCGAGTTCCTCAATGGTCACTTCTAGGGTTGTTCGCTCCCGATCCCTTATAACTGTGATAGCTACTTCAGTTCCTGGGGCCGTGCGCGTTACTCTGTTCTGCAAGTCGCTCGTATCGATCACGGGATTCCCGTCATACTCGATAATCACGTCGCCGGGTTCAAGACCACCTCGCGCTGCTGGCCCACCCGGTTCAACGCTCGCGACCACAGCCCCTTGTGTGTTGGGCAACCCGAATAGTTCAACGGCTTCCCGCTGCACAGCGGAGATGTTCACTCCGATCCGCCCACGAGTCACTTTACCGCCTTGAAGTTGTGGCAGCAGCTCGAGGACGGCATTGATTGGAACCGCGAAACCGATACCAAGATTGCTCGCCCGGTCGCTCACGATCGCAGTGTTGATACCGACTACCTCGCCACGAATGTTGAGCAACGGACCGCCGGAGTTTCCAGGATTGATCGCCGCATCGGTCTGCAAAACATCTTGCTGCCGACCAGGAGCTACCGGTAATGGTCGGCCGATCGCACTGATCACGCCGACCGTGACGGTGTGTGCCAGGTTGAACGGATTGCCGATGGCCATGACCCAGTCGCCGGGCTGCATCTGACTCGAATCGCCAAATTTGGCAACTGGGAGATCATGTTCTGGCGGCTCAACGAGTTCGATAAGAGCACTGTCGGTCAGTTGGTCTCGTCCCACAACGCGTGCTTCATAGAACGCGCTTTCATCGTTAAAAAAGCCCACCTCGATTTTTGTAGCGTCTTCGACAACGTGATTGTTGGTCAGGATGAACCCTTTTTCATCGATCACGAAGCCGGTACCGGCACCCTGCGTAAATTCCTCGCGAGGGCGTTCCTGTTCTGGCGCTGGTTGTCCGAAGAACCGTCGAAAGAGGTCGTCACCCCCACCAAAGAAGTCCGTTAGGTCCTGTGTTAGCCGACGCGATTCAGTCCTGATGTTTACGACCATTGGCGTTTGTGCGGTTGCGATGCGACGAAACGTCTGAGCGTCGAGCGTCCCTGTCACCGGGTCGCTGTTTGTCGGCGGCAGGTTAAACGACTGAGCTGACGAACTTGACGACAGATTTAACCGCGACGTGAGCACCATGCCAACGGCCATAGAGACAACAGCAACCAGCACCATAGAAAAAACGGTTGTTCTTCGCGTGGACATCAATTCCTCCCAAACTCTCAACTGCCTTGCCGCGGCATTGTGCGTGGACGCCGTTGCGCTGACTGATTAGATCGTTGCGTACTCAGCCGAGTGTGACAATCTCTGTCTGTCGGGGCCCGGTCACTAGGGCCTCCTGCTCGCCGATGTACATGTTAATCTCAGTACGCACACCAAATTCGTCACTGTAGACGCCCGGTTCGATTGTGAAGCCCGTGCCAGGCAGCAGACGTCTGTCATCGTGAGTTTCGTAATCGTCCAAATGTACCCCATCTCCGTGAACCTGTTCGCCGAGGCTGTGCCCAGTGCGATGTAATATCCAACCTCCGTAGCCAGCAAGTTGGATTACTTTTCGGGCGGTGCGATCGACTTCCCAACCCATGAGTGCTTGTTCAGCATGGGCCCGCGCCTCGATTAGCTCGACAGCTTTATCTCGGGCTGCGGCGATGACGCTGAAGGCCGTCTGCATTGGTTTCGGCACAGACTGGCCTGTGTAACCCACCCACGTGATATCAGCAAACACCGCGTCAGGCTCGTCCAATTTACCCCACAGATCAAGAAGTAAGAGTGTATCAGCGCTGATGACCTGGCTATCATGTGCTTGGGGAAGGTAATGTGGATCGCCGGAGTGCTCCTGGACGGCAACAACCGGTGCCGAATCGCTGACCAGTCCTTCCTCAGCGAACCAGCCAACCATTTGTTGCTGTAGCTCGTATTCGGTTGACCCAGTCCGGTTTCGTAACGCCCGCCCGGTCTCATCAAACGCTCGGTCTTTGATGCGGTGAAGTCGTTCAGAGGCTTTTCGATGGGACGCGACCGCTCGTTCGTTCCACCGTGCGACAAAACGCTGCACCAGATCACCTGAGGAGGCAGGCTCGATGTTAAAGCGTCGCAGCAGTTCGACTGTGCCCGCATCGATTCGAGAAATGTATGGGATGGCGCAGTCTGGCGAGTATTCCATTGCAAGGCGTCGCTGGCCGGAGACGAGCGTCCGCAGTCCGACCTCAAGCTGCTGTCGATCTGCATAGATTTGCTTTGAACCTGGAAGCATGTCGAGGTTGTGCCGCTCAATCGCATGCACCAGCCCTCGCGGCTCGCCCTTCGCTGGAATTAAGTAATACCAACGACGGGTCTCCATTTTGCCAGTGCCCGATAGTCCGACTAACTGCCTCGCGATCTCGTTAGATCCGTGGAAATCGTACAGGAGCCACCCATCGAGCCCGTCGTCGCAAAGCGCTGCCTGAATGGCCGGAATGTCCAATGGCATCAGTCGAAGTATAGCAGTCTACCTGCAGAGCGACTGGTTCGCAGGCCTCTTGTGATAGGACGTTGATTGGCTAGCGTTGGTTGGGATGGCCGGCAGGTCACGGGGATTGTCTCGGACGGTTAGAGTTCAGGCGGTCACGCTGGCGATCGCCGATTTTTGCCCAAATCAGCAGCATATTGTGAGAAAAGTGTAGGAACTTCTTATAATGGAAGAATGGAATCTTGGGAAATGGGTGGTAGTTGTTATTGGCGCCCGACCATCTGTTTGGGTCGACAACGGCTGGTGAGGTTGCTGACGGTGTCCATACGATTGCCCGTGTGGGTTGGGCTGGCCGTACTGTGGTCGACCATCGGTGCCGTGGCCCAGCAGGCGACGCAGGATGCAGCGCAGCAGCCACCCGTTACGTTCAGGCTCGAAGTCAATTATGTTGAAGTGGATGCGGTTGTTACTGATGAGAACGGAAATTTCATCGACGATCTAGCACTGAGTGATTTTGAGGTCTTTGAGGACGAGAAAGTACAAGAGGTCAGCGCCTTTTCTCTTGTTAATATTCCGATAGAACGTGCCGAGCGTACGCTGGTTTCGTCTGAGCTGATCGAACCCGACGTCAGTTCAAACGAGCGACCGTTCGATGGCAGAGTGTTCGTTCTCTTGCTCGATGATTTGCAGACAACTCCGCTCCGCACGAACTACGTCAAAGCGGCCGCGAAGGAATTTATCGAGCGCCACCTCGGCGCCAACGACCTCACTGCTATTTTTTTTGCGAGTGGGCGTACCGACGTGTCACAGGGATTCACTGGTAATCGGCGTTTACTTCTGGAGGCCGTGGATAAGTTCGCGGGGCAAGGTGCTCGTTCCAGCGTGATGGGGCGGAACGATACTTATTTCCGATACCTCAGTCAGGAAGACTTTCATAACACTCGCGTTGTAGACGAGCTCGACTTTGAGCGTGGCACCAAGGCTCGTGCCACATTAGCAACGCTCCGGGAACTTTCGGATTGGCTTTCGGGCGTACGCGGTCGCAGGAAAGCCGTTGTCTTCATGAGCCAGGGGATCGACTACGACATCTACGATGTTTTCAATTCGCCATATGCTTCAACGATCGCGTCTGAGTTGGAGCGGACCATAGGCGCGGCTGCCCAGGCCAATGTTGCGCTCTATACGCTCGATCCTCGTGGCATGACAACTATTGGGTCAGACCAGATTGAGGCCCAGCTCATCCAAGACGACCGATTCACCGGAGGCGGGACCGGGCTTCGGAACGATTCACTTCGGTACAACCTCAGGTTGGCGCAGGACAACTTGCAGGACTTGGCCGACGGGACGGGTGGCATGGCGTTTATAAACTCGAATGACCTGTCCAACGCGTTCACCCGGATCGTTGAGGATAACAGCTCTTACTATGTACTTGGTTACTATCCAACGAACGACCGGCGTGATGGTCGGACCCGCGCGATTGAAGTACGCGTCACCCGTCCTGGTCTTGTTGTCCGCTCGCGGAAAGGGTACCAGGCGCCACGAGGTAAGGCACCTAGAATTGAGCTCGCCGAGGTTGAAGGTGCCTCTGACGCACTCCGTGAGGTGATGACGAACCCGTTACCGGTAAGCGGGCTCACATTACGCGTTTCGGCGGCGCCGTTTCTAGGAGAGCGTCCGAAATCTTCGGTTGCCTTCGTGGCGGAAATTGGTGGGCAAGACCTGACGTTCACTGAGAAGAACGGACACTTTGAGGACACGATTGAGTTGTCGCTAACTATCCTCAATGAAGAAGGCAAGGTCGCTGGTGGTGAAAGCCTCTCGATTCCTCTCGAGTTGCCGCCGGAAGCGTACGAGGCGGTGTCAAATTACGGTTTGAAGTTGATTTCCCGATTTGATCTCGAACCGGGGCGTTACCAGGTACGGGTAGCGGCCATTGAAACAGGTAGCAGTCGGAGTGGCAGTATCTTGTATGACCTCGAGGTTCCAGATTTTTCTGAACGACCGATACAGATGAGTGGCATTACGATGGCGTCCATTCATGCGAGTCGGACGCCGACGGCAAAATCTGATGAGCAGTTTCAGGATGTGTTGCCGACCCAACCAACCACGCTTCGTGATTTTGAGTTGGGTGATGAGCTATTCCTGTTCGTAGAGGTCTATGACAACGAAGTGGACCGCGAGCACACAGTGGACATTACCACGACGATCACGGCTGACGACGGACGCGTCGTCTTCAATCTCAACGACGTCCGCTCGAGCGGTGAACTAGAGGGCAAGCGAGGCGGGTATGGGCACGCGCTTCAAATTCCGCTGCAAGGAGTTGAACCTGGTCTCTACATTTTGCGTACGGAGGCACGCTCACGGATTGATCGAAACGCAGTTGCCATGCGTGAGGTACCATTTCGCCTACACCCGACTCCATGAGGATGGGTCACGAAAGCCTACGCAGTTTGTTTTAACAAGACCCCGTACGTGAAACAGGGCCAGCAGACGCTCGCTGACCCCATGTCGTTTCCCGCCGTGCCAATACGCTAGCTTTCAGTTTCCCCGTTCTCGGATTCCTCTTCTGGGTCCGGTTCTGGATCCGGGAGTTCATCGACCAGCGTGGCATTAATCTGTCCGTTGGCGTGTTCGAAACTATATTGATTCTGGTTCATGCGGTTGTCGCGGGGGACGCGTAATTCGATCTCGACTACCTCACCTGGCATAAGCGGTTGCCGTAATCGATGCGAGTCACCGGGCAGTGGATTTCGATCGGAATCCCACCAGAATTCGTCGACCTTCAGGCCAGCAATTGCACCGGTCGCTCGATTCTGCAGAACAATCCTGGTGACGACCTCGCCGTCTGCAACTGTGGTGTCCGGCGCGAGGTAAGCGATATCAGCGGGACCACGAATGGGCGCGATGAACCGAGGCCGTTCCTCAGCTTCACCCTCGACCCCGGCACTGGCCACTGGTGTTTCTGGCAAGGCCGCTACTGCAGCTTCCTCGGCTGGCGTGGCACCAGCGTCATCGCCGCTCGACCCGCCACATCCGATCGTCGTCAGGCCAATGCTGACCGAGGCGACGGCAAATATAAGATTGAGGCGCTTCATGACTCCCTCCCGAGTTACACAATTTCTACCAAGCAAACGAATTATAGGACCAGCGGACAGAAACCACAACGTTTGGCTAAACACCTCAACTCCAGGTCACATTTCGCCGTTCCATTCCTCGGGTTCTAGATTAGCTGCCCGGAAGACCTCTAGATGCCACCGACCACCACCCCAGGGTTCGACGACTTCAGCGGCTACCTTATCGATAACGATTTCGGCGAACGAACGCCCCTCTGGGTCACCGCTGAGGTGGTAGGCAGGGTCGTCCCATGCGAAGCTTGAGTAGAGCACGAGCGTGAGGAACAGATCATAACCGTCGTCTAAGACGACAAGTTGTCCACAGGGGCGTTTGATAGTGGAGTGATAGACGAGATACTTCTCAGCGTTCTCCGCGCGGATGTAACGCTTGAGCTCGAACTCACGTGCGACGATTTCCTCGACGGCAATCTTTTTATCCCAGCAGTCATGACAATAGCGGGCATCGCCGCGAGGCTCCGACACCTCTTTAACGCCACAGAGTGCACACCGTGACTGAGCAACCGACTTTCGGGACATTCAGAAATTCTAAACCTACCGTTGCGGTGCGGCAAGTGTGCACGCTATTGGAGAGACATTCGCACATCAGTGCGGAAAATTTGTCTACTGGTGGGTGCTGTGATGCGCAGAAGGTTTGGGCGAGTATTCGACTTTCACTCTGCGGCGTGTAGCCCGGCTCTCGATACCCTAGTCTGTGCCGTCCGCTGTCAACGCTGCGAACTTTGGGAGGTCGATATTGCCGCCAGAGATGATCGCGACAATCTTTCCGCTACCGGCACGTCCGGTAAGNGCAGCCGCCACGGCGCAGGCNGCAGCGCCCTCTGCGATCACTCGCGTACGTTCTGCAATTAAACGCATGGCGTGCGCNACTTCTTTGAGTGNAACGACAATCGAGTCGTCGACAAGACTCGATAACAACGGCCACATTGATGGGAGGACGGTTTTTCCGCCAGCGCCGTCGACGAACGAAGCCTCCCAGTTGGGAAACCGACTAGCTGTTCCAGCCTGGAGCGATGTAGCCAGCGGCGCAGCGGTCTGTGGTTCGGCCGCAAAAATCTTCGTATCTGGCTTTAGTGCCCGTAGCGCACTACCGATACCTGCGATCAGCCCGCCGCCACCGACCGAAGCAACGACCGCGTCGACGTCTGGCAGGTCTTCAAGAATTTCAAGTCCAGCGGTCGCATTGCCTGCGATGAACCGGTTGTCATCGAACGGGTGGACAAACACGCCGTCCATTCGTTCCGACGAGTGGTCCTCAACCGCTTTCCAGCATTCGTCGTGGCTGGCCTTGACTAACTGGGCACCGAAGCGTTCGATCGCGGCAAGCTTCGTGGTTGGTGCTGTGTCCATAACCATCACCGAGCATTTGGCACCGCACGTCCGCGCAGCCAGTGCCACTCCTTGCCCTGCATTGCCTGCGCTGACAGTCCAGATACCTTGCGACAGTTGGTTAGGTGTCAACTGCCGGACGGTGTTGTAGGCACCTCGAATCTTGAAAGAACCAATCGGTTGTAACGTTTCAAGCTTTAGATACAACTCAGAAAACTTGGTTCGCCCTAGGGGTGAATCGTCTGGCACCGGTAAGCGAACCAACGGTGTCCGCATGGCCACGGCATATATTGCGCCCTCGGCATCACGAATATCTTCAAGGGGAATATGTCGGTTCATAGCCATGGAAGAGTGAGTCTGATACCAGCATAACCTACCGTCCCCGCCCATACTTTCGAAGGATCTCCGTTACGTGCTCGATGGAAATCGCTTCTGCGGTTCGGCCATTGCCAGTAACGGTGGTTGCTTGGAGCAGGGAGTTGTAGACTGCCTCCTCCGTCGCCTCCAGGGTTGCTTGAAAGAGCGGTGATACGGCATCGGGTTGCAGTACCGATTGTGGGCGGGGCGTCCGTTCCCCGAATTGAGACCGCATTTCGGAAGACGTCGTGAAGGCGATTGCGAAATCGCCACTACCGTTGCTGTAAGACGATCCCGTGCGAGCGAGGCCGAACACCGCCCTTGCCGCGATCCGTTTTAAATCTCGTGCGTCCACCGGAGCGTCGGTGGCCACAACGATCATGACCGACCCGCTGCCCTCGTTGGTTGCATCGACGGACGATGTTGACGGGAGTGTTCCCGCCTGTGGCGATGGTGAGTAAGAATAACGGCCTAACTCTTCACCAATCGGTACGCCGTCCATCATCAAAACGCCACCGTAGTTGCTCTGGACTAAGACACCTACCGTATAGCCACCGAAACGGGCGGGCAGGTGCCGCGAAGAAGTGCCGATGCCACCCTTCCAACCAAACGCACGTGTGCCGGTACCAGCGCCCACCGACCCTTCGGTGACAGGTCCACTAGTCGCGTTGTCGATGGCTGCCCAGACATGGAGGGGAGTAACGTGCTGTCCTCGAATGTCATTCAATCCACCGTCGTTGGTTTCACCGACCACAGCATTAACGGACCTTACGTCCTCGTTGCCCTCGCGCCGGAGAGTGTGTGCCACCGTTGCTTCCACAGCCGTGCCGACACTCAGCGTGTTGGTCAGTACAATTGGAGTTTCAATAGTGCCCAGTTCTTCGACCTGTGTGGATCCCGCCAGCTTGCCGAACGCGTTACCAACAAACACGCCACCGGCTACCTTCTCTTGGAAAAGATTGCTGCTGTGCGGCACGATGGCGGTGACGCCAGTGCGAATATTGTCGCCAGCAATGATTGTAGTGTGTCCAACGCTTACCCCGTCGACGTCAGTGATAGCGTTTAACGCACCCGGCGGAAACACCCCAGGTGTAATGCCTAAGTCACGCGCACGCACGCGGTCATCAGCGTTCTGGGACAAGACAACTGGCCACAGGCCGACGGCGATCACAACAATCGTTAGAAACAGTTCTAGGCGTCTACGCATACCAACCTCCATGAATCCTTGAACCATCTTGCCATGAGCAGTCGAAGAGCGCTACCGAGACGACCATCGCGTTCATTGGCAAGCCTCACCTGGCTGTTGTTGCGTCCAGGTTAACGTGCGCTTGCGTTCCCGTTGAGCCTCATGCGAGGATGGCTCTGCAATTTGCACGTGATCGTGCTGCAGGAATTCGGTTCCTATACAACCCTAATTCTGAGGTCCATCATGTTGAAATATTCCCCTCCGTCAAGGCAGTCAGATCTTCCACGCCTGAGTCGTCGAGAGTTCTTCGGTACAACAATCCTCGGTGGAACTGCCGGGGCTTGTGCCACTCGTGGCAGCGCCGCTCCATCACGCTTACCTAATGCCGAAGCGGCCATCGCCGCGAGACAAGCACTTAGTAACAACATCTACACGCGGATGCTTGGTCTTAAGCCTCATCTAGCAGCGATGGATCACATCACCGCATTGGGTGGATCTCGCATGCCAGCTGAAGTAATGCAAGCAATGCTCGAGGCTAATAAGCAGTTCGTTGATATGCACGAACTGACGCGAGCCGCTGGTGCGCGTCTGGCGGAGGTTCTTGGTGCTGATGCTGCGTTAGTTACCAGCGGTTCATTTTCGGCCATGATTCTTGGTGCAGCGGCCTGTTTGACAGGTAACGACGAAGCCAAGATTGACGCCTTGCCACATCCCACGTGGTCCAAATGTGAGTGTTTGACTCAGACATCGGGAAGGTTCGGTTACGATCGAGCCTATCGCGCCGCAGGCATGACGATGGTTAACGTTGAGACCCGAGAACAGTTTGCCAATGCGATCAATCCGAATACGGCGATGATTTCCGGCCTCGCTCGACTTGACTATGGCACCGCAGACCAACCCGAGGTTATGAAAGTACATGAATTACTGGAGTTCGGGCGTCGAGCGTCTGTACCGGTGATTGTAGATGCCGCATCCGAATTGCCACCAACGACGACCCTGACTCGTTGGATTGATGCTGGTGCGGACTTGGTTGTCATTAGCGGAGGGAAGGGCATTCGTGGACCACAGTCGACCGGAATCCTGGCCGGTCGACGGGATCTGATCGAAGCGGCCACATTGCACGCAGCACCCAATGCGAACTTAGGACGTGGTATGAAGGTCGGCAAGGAAGAGATCATGGGTTTTCTTGTGGCGCTCGACCGCTACGTTAAATTAGACCACGATCGAGTGTATGCCGATTGGCAACGAAAGGCCGAGTACATTGCAAATGAGCTCCAGGGAATACCGGGTCTCGTAGCCAATGTCCCGCAAGATGACCGTGGTAGACCTCGGGTGGACCTCACTTGGGACGAAAACAGCGTGCCATTGTCCTCCGCGGAAGTCCGTGAGGGGCTCAAGAACGGGAACCCTCGGATCGCTATGACTGGTCAAGCCATCCAAACGCGATGCATGGATGATGGGGAGGAGATTTTGGTTGCTCAGCGGGTTCAACAGTTCTTCCTCGATGAGGTGCAGCGACTGTCATGAGTGCGAGAAAGGTGATTCGGTAATGCCCCACGCGGTGTTGGTTCGGCAAACCGGCGGGCCCGAGGTGCTGACCTATGAAGAGTATGACCCGGGTCCTCCCGCTGCAGGCGCCGCACGGGTCAAGGTATCGGCAGCCGGCGTTAATTTCATCGATGTTTATTTCCGGACTGGCCTTTACCCAGCGGATTTACCCATTGTCGTCGGGCGTGAGGGCGCTGGTACGGTCGAGGCGGTGGGTTCTGGAGTCGAGGGGCTATCGCCAGGCGACCGAGTCTGTTGGGCGATGGTGCCAGGGTCGTATGCGGAGGTTGCCAATGTGCCGGCCGACAGCCTGATTGCCGTTCCGCCCGGTGTGCCAGATGAGGCAGCGGCTGCGGTGATGCTCCAGGGGATGACCGCGCATTACCTCGTGCATGCCACGCGTCCGGCCGTCGCCGGTGACACGGCACTTGTGCATGCCGCGGCTGGTGGCGTTGGCTTGCTCTTGATCCAGATGCTTAAGCGGGAGGGTGTCCGAGTTATTGGCACCTGCTCAACGGCTGAAAAGGCAGCGCTTGCCATGGCAGCGGGAGCTGATCAGATCATTAACTACACGACTGATGATTTTGTCGATGCTGTTACTGGGTGGACGGCCGGTCGCGGCGTTGATGTAGTCTACGATTCGGTCGGTGAGTCGACCTTTGAAGGGAGCCTGCGCTCCCTAAAACCGCGTGGCATGATGGTGCTCTTCGGGCAGTCTAGTGGCCCGGTGCCGTCGTTCGATCTCAACCGACTTAATCCACTAGGCTCGTTATTCGTGACCCGTCCGTCGCTCGTACATTACATGCGTGACCGTGCCGAACTCGAGCTACGGGCAGGGGCCGTGCTAAGTGCCGTCGCGGATGGGTCTTTACGCGTCAGAATTGGCCAGCGCTTCGCACTCTCCGATGCGGCAGAGGCGCACCGTGCTTTGGAAGGCCGGCGGACTTCTGGAAAAGTGATACTCGTCGGCTGATATCCGTATGTGAGTTCTATGCCAACAACCTGCCGCCACGGATTTTTTGGCGGTGGGTTCTAGGCCTGGACCTAGGTAGTCTTCTATGGATTACTGCGAGTAAGGTCCCTGAATAACAATCTGTTGCAGTGCCTCATAGACGGCTGGAAGCTCTTCTTCACCAGCTGGAAGTTCGTTGAGGCTGAGGACGTACGCGATAACTGCAGCGTACTCTTCGTCGAGAAGACTCCCCGGATTGTCTTCAGGCATCGTAACGGTAATTAAGTCGAATAGTTCGGAGATCGGAACGTTTGCCCAACTGCCCATATAGACTTCACCGACAAATTCGTCATCCACGTGGCATTCACTGCAGATGTTCTCCCAGAGCCGGGCGCCTCGTGCGGCTTGCGCCTCGGTATATACGCCATCTTGAATCGTTTTCGAATCGGCATCTTGGTCTACCGCGTGAATTGCTGAGGCTGTGAACAGTAAGATCATCACCGAAAGTGCTCTTAAGAATGTCATGTGCTCGCTTCTCCGGGTGC
>PBBF01000020.1 GCA_002717745.1 Acidobacteriota bacterium | reverse complement strand
CGTCGTTGCTCAGTGGCCGACCGCGGGTAGTGCCATCGAACGTGGTGAGGAAGGCGTGCTTCAGGGAACACGGCAGGCGAGGGCCGTGGAATCCAGCGAGTCGCACCCATGACCCTAGGTGAACTGCTCTCACGGACGAGCACGCTGTTGGGGGAGGAGTTGACGACTGAGGACGGCCACGGAGATATTCTAGCGCGCCCCGTTACATCGATCGCGTACGACTCAAAGCAAATGTCACCTGGCGCCGTGTTCGTTGGGCTTCGTGGACAGCAAACTGATGGAACGATGTTCGCGGGTGAGGCCGAACAGCAGGGTGCGGTGTGCATCATTTCAGCTTCACCGGCGACCCCAGGCATCCATCTTCCATGGGTGCGCGTACGGGACGCCAGACCAGCGCTGGCGGCACTGTCCGTTGAGTTCTTTGGACATCCGAGCCAGGAGCTTCCGGTTATCGGCATCACAGGCACTAACGGGAAGACGACCACTGCCTACCTGATTCAAAGCATTTTTGAATCGGCCGGTGTGCAGTGCGGCCGTATGGGGACGATTGATCACCAGTTTGGCTCAAATTACCAAGTAGCATCACTGACCACGCCTGAAGCTAGCGAAAATCAGCAGATGTTCAGGGAGATGATTGAAAACGGTGTCGGTGCGTGTGTTATGGAGGTGTCATCCCACGCACTCGCTCTGTGCCGAGTAACCCACACCCGCTTTACGACGGCGGTCTTCACCAATCTGACGCGCGACCACTTGGATTTTCATGGAGATATGAACCGCTACTTTGAGGCGAAGCGCAGGTTGTTTGAGTTGCTACCACAGGGGCAGCCGTCGATTCTGAATATCGACGATCCCCATGGCTCTATCTTGGTGGATTCCGTTGAGCGACCGGTGACCTACGCCCTGCAGAACGAAGCTGCCGTGACCTGCGGCTCGGTCGAGGGGTCTCTAACAGGATTACGATTCGACGTGCGAACCCCACGAGGCGAAGTACGGGTGCGATCAGCGCTTATCGGACAAGCGAACGTCTACAACATTCTTGCAGCAGTGGCCACGGGTGTGGCGCTCGATGTGTCGTTCAGTGCGATCGAAACAGGCATCGCGGCGGTGACGGCCGTGCCGGGTCGGTTCGAAATCGTGTCGGACGCGACCGATGAAGTCACGGTAGTGATCGATTTTGCTCACACGGACGACGCACTGCGGTTGCTGTTGGAGTCCGCACGTCCATTGGCGCCAGGAAGATTAATCACGGTGTTCGGATGCGGTGGTGACCGTGACCGCTCCAAACGTCCCCTTATGGGAGCCGTGGCGGCCCGCTTGAGCGATCTCGTAGTTGTGACCTCGGACAACCCACGTTCGGAGGATCCGGCTGCGATTATTGAGGACACTGTTGCCGGCATAGACACGAGGTACGCCGGCCAAGAGGGAAATCGTGACTCTGTTCCGGGCGGAGGGCAGCAGACACCATTTGTGACAATTGTCGATCGGTCTGCAGCTATTAGCCACGCTGTTGGGGAGGCGCGTAGAGGTGACGTTGTGATCATTGCGGGTAAGGGTCACGAAACTTATCAGGTTATCGCTGGTGAGACCGTGCCGTTCAACGACGCTGCCGTGGCTCGTGCGGCACTGATGCAGCGGCGGAGTAATGCGCGCGTGTCGTGAAGGGACCCGTGCCGAAGCAGTCACCCTGGCAATTGACGGCAGAGGAGATCGCTGGTGTTGTCGGGGGGGCACTGGTCTCGGGTGAGCGAGGTGAGCGATTTGGGCCAGTCTCTATCGACACGCGCACGCTGGCCGCTGGTGATTTATTTTTTGCGATTCGTGGCGAACGGTTCGATGGCCATGACTTTGTGGCAGGAGCGCTTGATGGTGGAGCTCGAGGTGTGGTGGTGAGTGATCGCAGAGCGGTGCCGACCTCGGCGGCCGCGGTCGTCATCATTGTACAGGACACTGTCGGAGCGTTGCAGGCCTTGGCTCATCATGTCCGGGCCGGGTCAGGGGCGCGTGTCATCGCGATCACCGGTAGCACAGGTAAGACATCGACCAAAGAGATCGTGGCAGCGATTCTTGCGGCCCGTTATCGAGTCGTCCGAAATCAGGGTAACTGGAATAACCATATTGGGCTTCCATTGTCGCTGTTGGCCTTACTGGCACGGCCGGAACTCGCCGTCGTGGAACTTGGCATGAATCACGTTGGTGAGATTGCACGTCTAGTCGCCATCGCCGAGCCAGATGTTCGTGTGTGGACTAACGTTGGGGATGCACACGTTGGGTTACTCGGCTCAGTCGAGAGAGTCGCTGACGCTAAGGCTGAGATCATGGAAGGTGCAACCTCTGACAGTTTATTGATTGCGAATGCCGACGACACGTATGTTATGTCGCGCGCTCGACGGTTTCCCGGACAGGTCGTCACGTTTGGAATACACGCACCAGCTGATGTTAAGGCGTGCGATGTGCGCGTTCGGGGCCTTAGTGGTGTTGAGGCCACCATCACTACCAGCGAAGCATCGTTGCCGCTACGGGTGCCGCTCCTTGGACCCGGACAATTTGCGAATGTGTTAGCAGCGGTCACCGTCGCGTTACAGTTCCAGATTCCACTCCACACGATCGCGGCTGAGGTGAGCGCACTGAAGCCGTTTATGCACCGGGGCGAGGTGTTCAGTCTGCGGAACGGCATTGTTGTCGTCGACGACTCTTACAATTCGAGTCCATCGGCCCTCACGGTTGCGCTGGAAATCTTGACAGCTGAAAAGGCAGACGGCCGGCGGGTGGCTGTGCTCGGCGAAATGCGTGAGTTGGGTTCGCGCGGACGGGAAATCCACCGGCACAGTGGCCGCATGGCCGCCAAATGCGGACTTGATCTATTAGTGTCGGTGGGCGGCCCGGATGCGATGGCTTTGGCGGACGGCGCTATCGACGGGGGCCTCGACCCCGCACAGGTTCATCACGTCACCACTAGTGACGAGGCCGGCCCGCTGGCCGCGTCATTACTGCAGACGAGCGATCTCGTACTTGTCAAAGGATCCCGTGGCGTGCAGACCGACCGGGTTGTTGAGTATTTGAAATCGGAGCTGGCGTAATGCTTTATCACCTACTGTATCCATTCCACACTGAGTTATCGGTACTCAATGTGACGCGATACATCACGTTTCGGACCGCCATTGCCAGTCTCACTGCGTTGGCGATCAGTCTCCTGTTAGGTCCGTGGATGATCCGAAAACTCCGCGAGGCACAGATCGGTCAGGTCATCCGAGCGGAAGGGCCGGCAACGCACCAGCCAAAGGCTGGTACGCCGACGATGGGTGGGTTGTTAATTCTCATTGCAGCACTCACGCCGACATTACTTTGGGCTGACCTCACGAACCCGTATATTTGGATTGCCATCCTATCGACGATTGCGTTCGGCGCAGTTGGGTTCGTGGATGACTACCTCAAGATCAGCCGACAGTCGCATCATGGACTACGCCCTCGCTACAAGTTCGTAGCCCAGATTGGCATCGCCGTGGCAGTCGGCATGGCCCTACTGGCTTTGACCGACGAGGGCCTCTACAACACGAATTTGATCTTTCCGTTCTTCAAGGACTTCGTGCCTGATCTCGGCTGGTTATATGTGCCACTCGTTGTCCTGGTCCTTGTTGGCGCATCTAACGCTGTCAACCTCACAGACGGTCTAGACGGTTTAGCAATCGGCACCTTTACGGTGGCGGCAGCCGCGTTTACTGGGTTGGCCTATGTCACTGGTCATCGCGTGCTAGCAGAATATCTTCTGCTCGTTGGATTTTCACCGACCGCTGAGTTAACGATTTTTTGCGGTTCACTGGTCGGGGCCAGCCTCGGGTTCCTCTGGTACAACTCTTATCCAGCCGACATATTCATGGGCGACGTTGGCTCTTTGGCGCTTGGCGGCGCGCTCGGTACCGTCGCCGTGTTAATCAAGCAAGAGCTGCTCCTGCCTTTGGTCGGCGGGATTTTTGTTCTCGAAGCAGCTTCAGTGATTATCCAAGTGGCCGTGTTTCGTATGACCGGGCGCCGAGTCTTTAAGATGGCGCCGCTTCATCACCACTTTGAACTCAGTGGATGGAGTGAACCGAAGATCATCGGACGGTCTCTCATCGTAGCGGTGATCTTTGCGCTGTTTACCCTAACGACGCTGAAACTTCGTTAGGCGAGATACACATGATTGAAATGGTGCAGTCCGAAGCTAACACGGAGTTCACGGTTGAAGGGCGTCGAGTGATCGTTGTCGGCGCCGCACGTAGCGGATTAGCGGCGGCTGAACTTCTCGCTACGCGAGGCGCCGACGTTGTGGTGACGGACATACGCACCACAGTGAATCAGGACCTTGGTCGGGTATCGAGACGGGTGACGTTTGAGCTCGGCGAGCATCGTGACCAAACGTTCATCGGTGCCG
This sequence comes from Acidobacteriota bacterium, assembly GCA_002717745.1. Lineage (GTDB taxonomy): Bacteria > Acidobacteriota > Vicinamibacteria > Vicinamibacterales > UBA823 > UBA11600. Next base: position 42,655 of record PBBF01000020.1, on the reverse strand, counting down.
ACCTCGTGGTCCTGAGTCCAGGGGTGTCGCCGGAGCAGGCGGCAGTTCGGACAGCGCGTGAATCCGGGATTCCGGTTATTGGTGAGCTGGAGTTGGCGTCCCGATGGCTGCGTGGGAGAGTCGTGGCGGTGACCGGAACCAAGGGTAAATCGACTACGAGCTTGCTCGCGGGCCGGCTTCTCGACGCCGCAGGTTTCTCAACTCTGGTAGGTGGAAACGTCGGCCCGGCTCTAAGTGCCCAAGTGGCACAGTCGACACCCGATGTCATTCACGTTGTGGAGACTAGTAGTTTTCAATTGGAACTGACGGAGCAGTTTCATCCTTGGATTGCCGTTGTTCTCAATGTATCTCCCGATCACTTGGATCGCCATGGGACATTAGAGCGATACACAGCCGCTAAAGCGAAGATCTTGGCTAATCAAGGGGACGCGGACTGGCTCGTGGTTAATGCCGATGATCCGCAGGTGCTCGCAATGGTTGACGGGAGTGATGCCCAGCGTTTGCCGTTTGCCCTGGACACATCGATTCCTAATGGCATCACGCTGGTCGATGACGTTATCGCACGCCGGATGCCATCGGGGTCCGTGCCGCTAGTACCTCGCTCCGCAGTCCAGCTCATCGGCCGGCATCTTTTGCAAGATGTCCTCGCGGCCGTGGCCATAGGAGTCATCGTCGGCGCGACAGCTGAGGCGATGACACGCGCGGTGGCGGCATTCGAGGGTCTTGAGCACACGCTTGAGCCAGTGCGCCGGGTTGGGGGTGTCCAGTTTATTAACGATTCAAAGGCGACAAATCTCGCCGCCGCGCGACACGCTATTGAAAGCCTCGGTCCAGGCTTGGTACCCATAGTCGGTGGACGGTTTAAGGGTGGTGACTGGCGTGTTCTACAGGACGGGCTGGTTCAACGAGCGAAGGCGCTGGTGGCCATCGGTGAGGCGCGGCCGCAGATCGTAGAGGTGCTCGGTGGCAGTGTGCCGGTGCACGAAGCTGACTCTCTTGCTGAGGCGGTGAGGATGGGGTTCACGCTGGCAGCGCCGCATGGCACGGTGCTGTTGGCCCCAGCATGTGCCAGTTTTGACATGTTCCAGGACTACGCGGAGCGGGGCCGGCGTTTTAAGGAAGAAGTAGAGCTTTTGGCGGGAAGCGTGACGGAAATCGGTGAGCAGTGAGTAGTCATCAGTTGGCTTGCGGCGGTGGAGAACTGGCTGCTGGGAACGTAGGCTGTCCCGGTCTACGAGGCCGGTGTCTCGGTCCCCAAGTCTGGCTGATGACTACTTACTGCTCACGGACGGCCGCCACCTGTGTTTCGGGCTGACCCGGCTAAACCTTTAGGGTTCGGTCGGGCGAACGGGAAACTGTAACTATGGCGCTAAAGCTAAAGTCAGACAAGCTGCTTTTTCTGGCTGCGTTTCTCTTGGTTTGCGTGAGTGTCGTAATGGTTTATGTCGCATCATCTGCGCTTGCCGCTGAGCAGTATCAGAACGCGGAATATTACCTTTGGAAACAGTTGAGCGTAGCNATCGTCGGACTCTTTGGCCTATGGATTTTGATGCAACTGGACTACCGGAATTATCGCCAGCCNGTCGTCATTTGGACTGCGCTAGTCAGNATTACGGTGCTCTTGGTGGTCGTGTTGTTCTCGAGGGAGGTCGGAGGGGCNCGAAGGTGGCTTTGGTTGTTTGGGATCATCGGCATCCAACCCTCAGAGTTTGCGAAGCTGGTAGTGATTCTATTCTCGGCTGCGATTCTCGAACGTCGGATGGGCCGTATTAATGACATCGGCTACGCGCTCGGACCTATAGCAATCGTTGTAGCGACCGTAAGCGGATTAATACTGCTGGAACCTGACCTTGGCACGGCAGTATCCATTATTGCGATTGTTGGGGTCATGACCTTCACCGCTGGCCTCAGTTTTCGGTATCTACTTGGAGGTGGGCTCGTCATCCTTCCGGTGTTCGCTGTCGTCGCTCGCGTTTCTCCGGAGAAATGGAGCCGGTTGATCACATTTTTGGACCCGTGGAAAGACCAGCTGGGTGATGGGTGGCAGGTGATCCAGTCTCTGATTGCCGTTGGGACCGGCGGTATCTGGGGAGTAGGGAGGGGTGCTGGCGTGCAGAAGTTGGGTTTTCTACCGGAACCCCACACGGACTTCATCTATGCGGTCATTGCGGAGGAGACCGGCCTGATTGGAGCGACGGTAGTGCTGCTTTGCTTTTGTGTCGTTGCCTGGCGAGGAGTCCGGATCGCACTCCGCGCCCCTGATCGATTCGGTGCATTTATAGCGGTAGGCCTCACTACGATGTTGACGCTTCAAGCCTTCATGAACATCAGCGTGGTGCTTAGCCTGCTACCCACCACAGGAATCCCACTGCCGTTTGTGAGCTCGGGTGGTTCGTCACTCCTCTGTAGTCTGGTGGGGATGGGTGTCCTACTCAACGTGTCACAGCACGCGTCGGCGGAGGGGTGAGGATGGATGGGTCAGACGGACCAGTGGGACGCGAGGATGTCCAAGATGGTCGACCTCAGTGTAGTGATTGGTGGTGGTGGGACCGGAGGCCACGTATTTCCTGGCATTGCAGTTGGCAGGGAGCTGCTTCGACAGCGTCCGGAAGCGTCGGTGGTATTCGTGGGCACTTCACGGGGCCTGGAGGCGAAGGCGGTGCCCCGTGCGGGGTTCAAGGTCGAGTTCATTCGCAGTTTGGGCTTCAAGGGCAGAACATGGCTGGAGACGGTATACGCCGCGATGTTGCTACCGCTCAGCGCTTGGGATGCATGGCGCGTAGTCTCCCGTTGGAAGCCAGACCTTGTCGTAGGCGTTGGAGGATACAGTTCAGGTCCACTCGTGCTGATAGCCGCACTGCGAGGTGTTCCAACCATGCTATTGGAGCAAAATGCTGTGCCAGGGTTAACGAACCGTCTACTGGCACCGTTTGTACGGTCTGCAGCCGTTTCGTTCGAGAGATCGCTAAAAGTTTTTGGCCACAAAGGCTTCGTGAGTGGCAACCCAGTGCGCCCAGAGTTTTTAGGCCCTATGGTGCAGACCGACACACCGCCCGACACTTGTCGGCTACTGGTTGTGGGTGGGTCTCAGGGTGCGCGAAAAATCAACGAGGCGATGACGAACGCGGCACCGGCGCTCGCGGCAATCCGCCCACGGCTGATTGTTACCCACCAAGCCGGGCCCCGCGACGTCGACTCCGTACAGAAAGCCTACGACACGGCTGGAATCGAAGCACGAGTGAAATCTTTTCTCGAGCCTATCGCTCCGGAGATGTATGCCTCAGAGATCGTCCTCTGTCGTGCGGGCGCGACGACGCTCGCGGAACTCGCGGCAGTGGGTCGCGCGAGCATTTTGGTGCCGCTCGCAACGGCTACCGACGATCACCAGCGCCGGAACGCAGAAGTAATCGCGGACGCTGGCGGTGCCGAAGTGCTGCTGCAGGACGATTTACAAATGACGGTAGCCCAGCGGATTGGCGGCCTCGCTGCCGACCCGTCGCGCCGAACCCTGATGGCCACGGCCATCAAACGATTTGCGTGCCCAGACGCTGCGCGCGTGATTGTCGAACACGCCCTTCGGTTGGTCGCGTCGTGAGTACCAAGATTGGATGCGCTGGCATTAGTTAGTGACTTCGAACGTTTAGTGGCGGATTAAAGAGTTTGGACTGAGCAGATGTTGGGGTGCACGAGGCGAATCCATTTTGTCGGCATTGGCGGTTCCGGTATGTGTGGCATTGCTGAGCTCTTGTCGAATCTCGGTTACGTCGTGAGCGGCTCGGATTTAAAGCGCTCAGCAGTTACTGATCAACTCGCCACCCTGGGTATTGCTGTGCACATTGGTCACGACCCACAACTGGTATCTGAGGCCGATGTGGTTGTTGTCTCCTCCGCCGTCACTGACGACAACACCGAGGTTGCCGAGGCGCATCGTCGTAACATTTCGGTTATTCCGCGCGCAGAGATGTTGGCTGAATTGATGCGGCTCCGCTCCGGTATTGCCGTGGCCGGTTCGCACGGGAAAACCTCGACGACCTCAATGATCGCGTTGGTACTCGAACGTGGCGAACTTGACCCCACGGTGGTAATTGGCGGTCGACTAAGCGCGTTTGGTAGCAATGCCCGGCGAGGGCAAGGAAAGTACATGGTGGCGGAAGCCGACGAAAGTGATCGTTCGTTTCTCCGTTTGACGCCGGAGATAGCCGTGATCACAAACGTCGATCACGAGCATCTCGAGCATTACGGTACGTTCGAGGGGCTATGTGATGCGTTCGTTGAGTTTGGTAACGCCGTTCCGTTTTACGGTGCCATTGTTGGATGCGCTGACGACGAGGGTCTACGCGCCTTGCTGCCTCAAATGACAAGGCGGGTGCTGAGATACGGCCTAGACAAAGGACGGACTGTTGATGTCCTCGGCAGTGAGGTGCAACTGCGACCCTTTGGAGTTTCCTGTGAGGTGCGTGTTCGCCGGGCCGGCAAAAGGCAGACGGAGTTGTTGGGGTCGTTGCATTTGCAGGTTCCAGGTCAGCACAACCTTCAGAATGCATTGGCCGCGGTCTGCGTTGGCTTGGAAGCTGGCGTGACGTTCGAGCGTATCGCAGATGCGTTGGCAGATTTTCGAGGTGTAGAGCGCCGATTTCAATTCCGAGGGGAAATCGGCGGTGTCATGGTTGTGGATGACTATGGCCATCACCCGACAGAGATTCAAGCGGTGTTAGCGGCGGCTCGGGCTGGCCTTGATCGTCGGGTGCTGGTGGCCTTCCAACCCCATCGTTACACACGGACTCATCAGTTAATCGAGGAGTTCGGCGCGGTCCTGGCGACAGCAGATGAAGTCGTGCTGACGGAAGTTTATGGGGCCGGCGAGGCTCCGATACCTGGTGCGACGGCTTCAGCAATTGCGGAGGCCGTCCAGCGGGCTGGCCAGCACGCAGTGCATTTGGTCGACTCGGTGGACGATGTGACCGAGGTAGTCATGCAGCGCGTGCGACCCGGGGATCTCGTTATCACTCTCGGTGCGGGATCCATCGGTAATGTTGCCGGTCAAATTATTCAGCAACTGCAATCTGGTCACTTTAATCGAGAAGATACTGAAATGGGTGGTCGCCCGTACTTTGAGGTGAGGAACTAGATGGGGGTTCGAGTTCCTGCGGACAAGCGCTTCCATCGCTCACATATCAAACCGTCACGACGACGGACAATATGGCAGCAGGGGTGCAGGCTCGGTCGAACTGTCGTAATACTCGCGCTCGTCGGCTACGCGCTCCACCGTGCGACGGACTTGGTACTCGACGCATCTATGTTGGCTATCGACAAGATTGAGGTGGAGGGGCTTTCGCGGTTCTCAGAGGGGGAATTCAATGCCTTGGTGAACCTTTTGCACGGCCAGAACATTCTGACAATCGACCTCAACGTATGGCGCAATCGGTTGACAGCGTCACCATGGGTCAAAGACGTGGAGTTTCGTCGGCTGATGCCGTCGACGATCCAGATTGCTGTGTCTGAAAAAATGCCGGTTGGTTTCGGTCGAGTCGGTGAGCGTCTCTATCTAATCGATGAGGACGGCGTTGTTATTGATGAGCACGGGCCACAATATGGCGACTTCGATCTACCGATTGTTGACAATCTTTTCGTGCACCTCGATCACGGGCAGCCCGTGATCGATTCAGCCCGGAAGAAAATGCATAGCCGGTTCATTGGAGCTCTCGAACGTCGACCAGAACTCTTGCGTCGAGTCTCGCAGATCGATGTCGCTGATCCTGATGACGTTGTCGTGCTGCTCGATGGTGACGGGGTGTACTTGCACCTCGGGAATGTCCGATTCGCAGAGCGGATACACCAGTATCTAGAAATGGCAGATGTGCTACGTGAGCACGTGCCTGAGATCGCTTACGTGGATTTACGGTATGGAAATCGGGTCTTCGTAGGTCCTTCGGAATCAAAGTCTTTGAGTCCAACTGTTCCATGACGCACGCAAACGATTGTACGGAGGTTATGTGACACGCAAAGATCGATATCTCGTAGGCCTGGACGTCGGCACGTCGAAGATTACCGCCATCGTCGGTGAGATTATGGATGACGGCGAACTCGACATCATCGGCATTGGCGTGGTGGAAGCGCATGGAATTAAGCGTGGTGTTGTCGTGAATCTAGAAGCCGCGGTGGGATCGGTAAAGCAGGCTATCGAAGCTGCCGAGCTCACCGCTGGCGTGGAAATAGATTCAGTGCACCTCGGGCTTTCGGGTGCACATGTCAAGGGTTTCAACAGTCGTGGCGTGGTCGCGGTTGCGGGAAAAAATCGAGAAATTTCTGGAGAGGACGTTCGTCGGGCGATTGATGCGGCTAAGGCTGTGTCCCTACCAAGCGGGCGAGAGATTTTGCATGTTCTTCCACAGGATTTCGTGGTGGATGACCAAGACGAGATCAGTTCACCTATCGGCATGACGGGTGCTCGGCTCGAAGTGAATGTCCACATTATTACCGGTAGCGCGGCATCGACTCAGAATGTTGTCGGATGTGTCAATCGCGCTGGGGTCGCCGTGCTAGACACTGTGCTTGAGCAGCTCGCCGCGAGCGAGGCGGTTTTGACGAACGACGAAAAACAGCTGGGTGTTGCACTTGTCGATATCGGTGGAGGAACGACTGATTTCGCTATCTTCGAGCGAGGAAGCCTTTGGCATACGGGCGTAATCGCGATCGGAGGCGGGCACTTTACGCAAGACATCGCCGTTGGTTTACGGACACCAATTCCAGAGGCCGAGAAGATCAAACGCCGTTGCGGCTGCGCTTTATCTGCCTTGGTTGAGGAAGACCAGACAATCGAAGTCGTTAGCCACGGTGGACGACCACCTCGTGTCATGGCAAGGCGACTCCTGTCTGACATCCTGCAACCTCGTGCCGAGGAAATCTTTCATCTCCTTTGGGACGAGATTCGGCGAGCGGGATACGAAAACGCCCTGAATGCAGGAATCGTCCTGACTGGTGGTGCGGCCGTACTTGAGGGCACAGCCGAGATTGCGGAACAAATTTTCGATCTTCCCATTCGCCTCGGGTCGCCAAGCGAAATCGGCGGACTAGCCGATCACGCGCATAGCCCACAGTTTGCAACGGCGGTGGGACTCGTGATGTACGCCCATCGAAACTATTTTCCCGAACCGTCTGGATTGGTTGGAGCAGGCGCGCTGGGTCGCGTCGCGGTTCGGTTACGGGGATTGTTTAAGGAATTCTTTTAGATTGGGACTTGTTGCGGCGGTTCGCTCGCCCTTAGAGGTGGAGACCAGAAAATGACTAATGAGCACACAAACCGGACTAATGCCAACAGAACTGCCGCTGGTAGCTCCTTGCGATTAAAGCTTGACGATGAGAGCCGGGCGGGCGCTCGCATCAAGGTGATAGGTGTTGGAGGGGGTGGTGGTAATGCCGTTAACAGAATGGTGAAGTCTGGTCTGCAAGGGGTCGACTTCATTGTTGCCAACACAGACATTCAAGCTCTTCAAGCTAACGGAGCGCCGAGCAAGATTCAGTTAGGTGTGAAACTGACCAAGGGACTCGGCGCAGGCGCCGACCCGAACCTCGGGCGGCAGGCAGCAATGGAGAGTACTAACGAAATCATTGACGCTCTTGATGGTGCTGACATGGTGTTTGTGACGACGGGTCTTGGGGGTGGTACGGGCACGGGAGCGGCACCGGTCATCGCCAATTTGGCCAGCGAACTTGGATCGCTGACGGTTGCTGTGGTCACTAAGCCTTTTAATTTTGAGGGTAAGCAGCGCGCTACGCGTGCCGAGGAAGGACTCGACAAACTTCGCGACAGCGTAGATTCGGTAATTACCATTCCAAATGAGCGTCTCTTATTGACGAAGAGCACGACCTTTCGTAAGGCGTTCGAAAAGGTTGATGATGTGCTTCTCCAAGCTGTTCAGGGTATTTCTGACCTAATCCTAGCACCAGGCATTATCAACCTCGACTTCGCTGACGTGAGAACTATCATGTCTCGGACGGGTATGGCCATCATGGGCACCGGAGTTGGCAAAGGTGCGAACCGCGCGAGCGCTGCGGCGAATCGGGCAATCTCCAGTCCCCTCTTGGAGGATGCGGCTGTTGAGGGAGCACGCGGCGTCATCATTAACGTAACTGGAGGCAACGACTTGTCCATCGGTGAGGTCAATGAAGCATCGTCGATTATCCATGAAGCTGCGCACGACGACGTCAACATTATTTTCGGTGCAGTGATCGATCCGCGGATGCAAGGCCAAGTTAAAATCACGGTGATCGCGACGGGATTTGATAAGCATGCGGATGGACCGGTCGAGCCGGTTTCGACGCCAGTTGACCTTCAGCAGTACTCGTCGTTGCAACAGGCGAGCCACGAGCCTGCTGCCGAGGCGCCGCGACTGTCACTGGCCATGTCAGCGGAGCCTGACCTATCGATTGTGCCCACTCCGACCCGCGTCACAACCCAGTCCAGCCAAATCGACCAATCGGAGCAAGGGGCTGATGACCTTTTGTTCGCGGGATATGGTGATTCCCAAGGTGCTCTTGGCACTCAATTGAATATTGCTAAGCGGTTAGCAAAGCTTATGTATCAACCAGCAGAACCCGCGATAGCGAATGGCGAACTGAAGAATGCTGACTTGAGTGACCCGGACGGAATGGAATTCGACACGCCAGCCTTCTTACGCCGGCAGTCGTGAGATAAGCTTGGCTTTCAATCGTCCTACCGTCAATCAGCCTGCGTGGTAAAGTAGAAGTGTAGCGGGCTGGTTCCTCCGAGGGTGCTTGCGCGGCCACCTTAATCTGTACTGCACACCGCTTCTGAATCCAAATTCCCCATGTCTTTTTGGCGGCAGCGTGAGGCAGCACAGAACTTGCTTAGCCTTGAGCGAGGGCAGCACGGTCGCCGATTTATTGGAGATCGGCTTCGTGTTGTGCTCGCGTTTCCTAATACCTACTACGTAGGCATGTCGAATCTCGGCGTGCAGACTGTGCATCATCTGTTCAATGGGACAGATGGAGTTTCATGTGAACGAGTCTTTTTGCCGCCGAAGCAGGAGCTTCGGGCACTACTGTCGTCGCGGACGCCGTTGCTGACACTTGATACCCAAACTCCTGTATCAGATTTTGATGTTCTGGCGTTCACCGTGTCCTTTGAGTGGGATTACGTGAATATTTTGACGATGATGCGTCTTGCGGGAATGCCCGTCTATGCAAGCGAGCGTACTGACCGGCATCCCCTAGTTGTTCTCGGCGGAGCCGTTACGTTTTTGAATCCTGAGCCGCTTGCGCCATTCGTTGATGTTGTTGCTGCTGGTGAAGGTGAGGCACTAATACCGTCTCTGGTCTCGACCGTCAGCGCAACGGATCGACGCTCGGCCTTGCGACGTCTAGCGACCCTTCCTGGCTTCTACGTGCCAACCTTGTATCGGGTGAGTTACGACGATAGTGGGGTAGTTAAACCCTATGAGGCCACGGAGCCGATGGTCCCACCGTTCGTTCCGAAGGCTGCTGTCAGAACTATTGATGATGTTGAACCACCATGCACCAGGGTCTTCACGCCTCAGACGGCGTTCGGTTCGCGCTTCTTGATTGAGGTCGTGCGTGGCTGCGCGAAGCTCTGCCGTTTCTGTTGGGCCGGCTATAACTACCTTCCTGTACGTGCATTTTCAACCGAACGGATACTCTCACTGGCCGAGTCGGCCAAGCCTTACGCCAACCGGGCTGGGTTGGTATCGATTGCTTTGTGCGATCATCCGGATATTGAAGAAATCCTCGAAGGGTTACTTGCGCTTGACTACACAGTAAGTCCGGCATCGCTGCGCCTAGATGATCTCACGCCACAGATTGTGCAACTGCTACATCGAAGTGGGGAGCGGACGGTTACGATTGCTCCAGAGACAGGGTCTGATCGATTACGGCGTGTCATAAACAAGGTGGTGACCAACGCTCAAATCCTCGATAAGGCCGATCTAATCTTTTCCAGTGGTATTGAGAACCTGAAGCTTTACTTCATGATCGGTTTGCCCACGGAAACCGACGAAGACCTCGTGGCCATTCGCGATCTGGTGGTCCAGCTTCGCGATCGGATGCTTAAGTACGCTCGCCGTCGTGGTCGCCCAGGCCGAATCGTCGGTAGCGTGAATCCTCTTATACCAAAACCCGGCACGAGTTATCAGTGGCTCCCAATGACGTCACCGGCGATAGTTGCATCTCGGATAAAGCGTCTCAGGAGTCTGTTGTCTGGCCTCGACCATGTCTATCTATCCCTTAAGTCTGAACGGCAATCGTTCTATCAGGCGCTGCTGTCACTTGGTGATCGCCGGGTTGCTCCTGTTATTGACGCTGCCTCACAGAACGGGGGAGACTGGCGCCAAGCTGCTATAACAGCTGAGGTCGACCCAGATTTTTGGGTTTTTCGAGACCGAAGCCAGGACCAGGTACTCCCTTGGGACATTATTGATGGTGGAATCAAGGCGGAATTTTTTCGCTCCGAATTCCTTAAGAGCATGAGGGGAGAGCCCACTGTGCCCTCTAGTCGAGGTGGCTCGCCTACTACGCCAGGCGCTTTGGTCGGTCATCAGACCTCATAGTCAAAGGCCTCGGTTTTCACCGAGTCCGAAGCTCTCCCTTTAACGTCGTCGTTCACTGCTAGTCTTTTTGAGAAGCCTTCAAGCCGGAGGTCTTTGGGTGTGGTTTTCAGGGTGGCCGAGACGATCGTGTCGCTTCGAAATGGCTGTCGTTTTTACGCCATCGAGACGGTGATGGAGCCTGATGCTCCTAGGAACCGACCAGTAGCACATGGGCGAGTGCCAGGGCATCTGAGTGTGTGATGGTCAGGTGGGAGGACTCTGCACCAAGTTCAGCAAATCGGCGCGCTGCACCTCCATGGAATTCCAATTGCGGTGGCCCACTCCTTCGTATGACCTCAATTTCTCGCCAGAGTACACCCCGCGAGCGGCCAGTACCCAGGGCCTTCATAGCGGCCTCCTTAGCCGCAAATCTACCCGCCAAATGGGGCACGGGATTCCGGCGGTGCTGACAGTAAGCAACCTCACCAGGGGTAAAAATCCTAGCCAGAAACCTCTCTCCGTATCGCTTCCAGAGGCGTTCGATACGGGAAACATCAGTCGCGTCGATTCCAGACCCTATGATCACCATGGGAACAGACGAAGTTCTAGGTTGCCCGGTCGACGTTTTTGGCCACTTGGCCTTCATCCATAGCCTGATTTGCTAATCGGTCGGCTTCGGTATTTGAGGTTCTGGGCACGTGCTCAAAGTCGACCCGTTCCAGTTTTTCTAAAAGTGTTTGCGCTTCCTCGTGAAGACGCTGCAAAACTGGATGGCGTACCCGGTACCTGCCTGTCATCTGTCGAATCAAAAGCTGAGAATCAGATCTGATCAGAATGTGGGGGTGACCAGCGCCCACGAAGTAGGTCAAAGCGGCGATGAGACCACGATATTCCGCAGCGTTGTTAGTCGTGACTCCAAGCGCGCCTTTAAGTTCGGCGCAGACCGTTCCGTCCGGGTCTTCGATCCGAACGCCGAATCCAGCTGGACCAGGATTTCCCCTTGATCCGCCGTCAATATAGGCAACGAACATCGTGAAGAACCGTTGCAGCTGCTCAGTCCGTGATCAAGCCCCATCCTCGGGTGCGGACTTGGTTACCAACTGGAAGTAAAGAATCCGACCACAGCTTTCGCACTGAATCACTCGGTTATTTAAAAGGATATCGTTAAATACCTGTGGACGTAAACGAACGTGGCAGGAACTGCACAAGTTGTCTTTGGCTTCAACAACTGCAAGGCCATNTCGCTTCTCGGCAATCTGATCAAATAGTGCTAGGACAGNAGTATCGATCTCGCGGGCTAACGCCTCACGGGCAGTGTGCGCCTNTTCCGCTGCCGCNTCGGATGTTGCNCGCTCCTGTTCTATTGTTNTCCGCTCNGCCTCAATTTCCGCTTCGGCAGTCGCCATTGAGCGCTCGGCNTCATTCACCGCGACAGTTAAGGTGTCAGTTTCGAGCATCGATACGAGAAGCTCNTCNTCGAAGGATTGCACCGCGNCNTTGGCTGTGGCGATTTCCGTTTGTACNGCCCATAACTCTTCGTTCGTTTTCACGATCATTTCATGTTCNTTAAACTTCGCAAGACGGCTCTTTGCATCTGAGACCTCTTTCTCAAGATTACGGCGAACAGCCTGATTCTTGTCTAGCTGCTGCTTCGCTTCGCTTAGGATCGTCTGGAGCTTATTCAACCTAGTTTCAAAGACCTTGAACTGTGCTGGAATCGCAGCGATACGCCGTCGAGCGTCGTCGACGATGTTGTGCAGGCTCTGCAAGCGAATCAGTCGTTCGAGATCTGGCAGCATCGAGAGGAATTGATGTGGAGTTGCCCCCGCAGGCAGTGGTTCAGCTTCTCCTGCGGTAGGTGAATGCGATCTGGGGACAGCGGATATATCAACCTGTCTCCTTGACGTTTGTTGTGAAGCTGTCGATCACCGCGTCAGTTATTGTCTTGTTAATGGTGGGCCCACCAGGATTCGAACCTGGGACCGACCGGTTATGAGCCGGTGGCTCTACCGCTGAGCTATGGGCCCCACTTTGGTCGCCTGCTGACGCCCTCTCAATTGCTGAGTAGACTCGGTTCATACGCGTCCCTCTAAAAACGCACGAAGTTTTCGACTACGAGATGGATGTCGAAGCTTTCTGAGGGCCTTGGCTTCGATCTGTCGAATTCGTTCACGCGTCACTGCGAAGCTCTGGCCGACTTCTTCTAGAGTATGGTCCTTGCCATCACCGACGCCGAACCGCATTTTAATAACACGCTCTTCCCGCGGTGTGAGGGTCTGTAACACGGATTCCGTTTGTTCTTTTAAGTTCAGGCTAATCACGGCCTCAGCCGGCGAGATGACATTTTGATCTTCGATGAAGTCACCGAGATGACTGTCCTCCTCCTCACCGATCGGGGTCTCCAGAGAAATTGGCTCCTGAGCGATTTTCAAGACTTTCCGCACCTTGGACACCGGAATGTCCATTCGTTGAGCGATTTCCTCCGAGTTTGGCTCGCGACCCAATTCCTGCACTAGTGCACGTGAGGTGCGGATTAGCTTGTTGATTGTCTCAATCATATGTACCGGAATTCGGATCGTGCGCGCTTGGTCGGCAATAGCTCTCGTGATTGCCTGTCGGATCCACCATGTGGCATAGGTGGAGAACTTATAGCCCCGACGGTACTCGAACTTGTCCACAGCCTTCATCAGTCCGATGTTTCCCTCCTGGATTAAGTCGAGAAACTGCAAGCCTCGGTTTGTGTATTTCTTAGCGATTGAGACGACAAGGCGTAAGTTTGCTTCAACGAGCTCTTTCTTGGCTTGCTCGGCCTGGATTTCACCGCGCGTGATTGTGTGGAGAGTACGCGTGAGTTGTTCGGGCGTACTCTCAAGCTCCATGGTTAGTTCGCGCAGTGCGGCTCGAATTTCCCGCTGACGTCGCGTTAGCTCTTTACGTAGATCTTCTTTTAGGCGACCCCGCTTCTTCTTAAGTACTATCTGGCGACTAACGCTGTCGAGCTCACGCTGAACACGCTGAACAGTTTCGACCGATTCCTTGATTGGATCGATCATCCGTCGCGCCACGGCTTCGGTGAAATCGATGCGTCTAATTTGCCGGGACAGCGAAATCTTAGCGCGAAGCATCTTCCACTTGGCGCGTCGATATTTCTTACGATCGCGCTTCAAAATTCCAGAGAGCTTCATTTCCAGCTTCTGCGCAACAATCAAAGCTTTCTGAACCGAGCCTATTTGCTTCAGTACTTGACGTGTGCGTGCCTCGCTCCGCTCATCAGTGAGTTCTTCGTCACCTCCAAACGTTACGAGGTCTCGAATGTTTACTGACCGGCTCTTGAGCTGTTCGCCCATAAAAATGATGCCTTTAGCCACGGTCGGAGTTCGTGAGATGGATTTAATGGATGCGAGCTTGCCTTGTTCGATGCGCTTTGCGATTTCCACCTCTCCTTCTCTTGTAAGGAGAGGAACTGTTCCCATCTCGCGCAGATACATGCGAACCGGATCATTGGTCTTGTCGAGTGTGCCGGGCGTTAGGTCGAGACTTGGTTCTTCGGCACCTCCCGACCTTGGGTCACGCGTTTTGTCTTCACGGTACTTTTGCTCGGACTCAACAATCTCGATGCCAGCATTGCCGAAGGTAGTGAATAAGTCGTCGAGCTCGTCGGCCGAAGAAATTTCTGCAGGTAGTAACTCATTGACCTCGTCATACGACAGATAGCCCTTTTCCTTGCCGATTGTGATGAGTTGCCGGACTTCGTCGTACTTTTCTTCTAAGGACAAAGCATATCCCCCTTATGGCAATCGTAAACTTCCTGACGTAACACCGACCCGCCAACAGCTTCGGACTTAAGCATTCAGTGCTTCAAGCCGCTGCACGAGTTCACTCGTCTGTCTTAACAGCATATCGATTCTTGCAATACTATCTTTGTCACCAAGTTCCTGGAGTCGATCGATTTCCTCCTGCACAGCAGCTCGCTCCCGCTCGTAGCGAAGCCTTTTCAGTGCCTGGCCGCACTCAGCAGCCGGTGCCGGTGCTGTCGGTTCAGCAGCGACAGCCTCCACGATCGCCGTTTCTCCCTTGTCTAAACGCTCCCGTAACGTCTTGGGCAGGTCATTGGGCGGCCACTCGTCCAGGGTGCGGGCTACCTTTAAAATTGGCGCAGAAGCCAGCCCATCGATATCGTCAGCGTCAAGTTTTGCAAGTGCCGATTGTGCACTCTCTGGTTCGCGCATAAGAGCCCAAATCAATCCTTTTTCTGCTGTTCGTAACTGCCCCTGACTGGGAAGTGCACGCTCGCCTAGCGTCGGTCTGCGTTCGACCGCCGCTTTCCGAATTTCGGTTCGCACGACTTCTTGCATCACTCGAGCGCGGTGAGCCAACCGGTCCGCAAACTGGTCGCGCTGCGCGGTATCGGGAATGCGTGCTGCGACAGTCAGCATTTGGTTTAGGAAGGCTCTCCGCCCTTCGTCGCGGTTAATATCGTGCTCGGCTTCGCCCCGATCGAGCAAAAGTTCCAAATATTTCTTCGAGGTGCGCAGTTTTTCCTCATAACTTGCACGCCCAGACGTTCTTATGAATGTATCGGGATCTTCGCCAGTTGGCAGCACCGTCACATTGACCTGAAATCCCTCACCCAGCAGCATTTCACCTGAGCGCAGTACCGCTGTTTGCCCAGCTGTATCCGAGTCGAAGCTCAAGATGACCTTGTCTGTAAGGCGCCGTAAAAGCTTGCACTGCTGCAGTGTTAGCGCAGTACCACACGTTGCAGCCACTGATGTGATACCCGCCTGAAATGGCTGGGCGAAATCAAAGTATCCCTCAACGAGTATCGCGTGATTATTTTTTCGTATTGTCTCCTTAGTCAGGTGGAGGCCGTAGAGGGTTCGTCCTTTTACGTAGATTGGAGTTTCCGGTGAATTTACGTACTTGGGCTGCTGTCCATTGTCCACTGCACGTCCGCCGAACGCGATGATCGCACCGCTGTCCCTGCAGATTGGAATCGTGAGGCGATTACGGAAGCGATCCACATATGCTCCAGCGTTACGTTCGGCTACCAGTCCGCTGGTTAAGAGAAGAGGCATCGGAAAACCTTTTTGGTGCAGGTATTTCGTGAGCCCCCCTCGGGTTGGTGGCGCATAGCCAAGTCCGAGCGTCTCGATTGTCTGGTCGTTCAGCCCCCTGTCGTGCAGTTGCTGACGTATTCTCGTTCCTGCCTGTCCTGCCAGGTGTTCCTGAAAATACCTCTCTGCGTGTTCGTGGACCTTCAGAAGGGACTCGCGCTCGGCAGCCGCCGCTGGATTACTTGGACCACCCTCGAGTTCTGGAATCGACACGCCAAAACGTTGTGCGAGTTGACGCACCGCGTCCTGGAAGCCGATCTTTTCGCTGAGCTCAAGGAATTTGAAGACATCACCTCCGACACCGCATCCGAAGCAGTGAAAGAAGCCCCGATCGCGATTTACGTTAAATGAAGGTGTCTTCTCGGAGTGAAACGGACACAGTCCCTTAAAGCTCGTTCCAGCTTTCTTGAGAGGAACGTGGTCTTGAATCACAGCAACGAGGTCAACCTGCGATTTGAGATCGTCGATGAAAGCCTCTGGAAATAGTCCCATTGTTAACTCTTATGCGGAGCTCCCCAGCGCGTTGAAAATACAGCCAAACCCAAGGGCNCTAGGGGCACNTGCGTCCATGGACGGAATAATTGCTGCGGCGTGCAGAACCGGGCTCCGATGACTACGACGATAAGGTACCCGAAAGCGCAACCTACAATTCTAGCATTCCTANTGGCCTACCCTCAAGTGACTTTGTCGATGAAGATACCGAGACCAACCGGAGTTACGTTTGGCGAAGGCTGCTTGGGCGCTGCACCTACGGNGAAGCGTCATTTTCTCATCAGAGCAAGCGGACCAGTTTTCAGGTGAGGTGATTAATGGCACTGGCAATAGATGCNGCGCCGAATCCGTTATCGATATTAACGACTGACACGCCAGTGGCGCAGCTATTAAGCATTCCTAGTAGCGCGGTGATCCCACCGAAAGCGGNACCGTAGCCAACACTAGTAGGCACTGCAATTACAGGCACGTCGACTAGCCCACTCACAACACTTGGCAGTGCTCCTTCCATGCCCGCGACTACGATAATGACGCGGGCGTTGGAGAGTCGTTTCGATTCTGCGAGAACGCGATGTAGGCCAGCCACGCCGACGTCGTAAAGGCGGTCGACCACGTTGCCCATGACCTCGGCCGTCACGACGGCTTCCTCNGCTACTGGCAGGTCGGATGTTCCAGCGGCAACGANCATGACGTTCCCGCNNCCAGGAGGTGCGGCCGGACCGCAAGAGATTATCCGAGCATCCTCGTGGAATACAGCACCTGGCACAACACTTAGGACGGCGTCAAAGGCGGCAGGTGANNCCCGCGTTATCAACAGGGTGTGGCCATTAGCGGCGATACGCTCTGCTACGGCNGCGATCTGCGTTGGCGTCTTGCCCAGTCCGAACACGACCTCAGGGAAGCCTTGGCGAATCGAACGGTGATGNTCAATTCGCGCGAATCCNATATCTTCGTATGGAGCTTCGCGCAAATAGTCGAGCAGTTGCTTGTGTGCGTCGTTGATNTTGACGTCACCTCGATGAACTTGTTCGAGTAGGAACTTTAATTCAGACGGTGTCATGATTGATTGGGTNCCTCGTTGACTTTGGCATATTTCAGCGAGTACGCTNTANGATCGCCGAGTGGCGATCCAGTTACCGGCGTTCCATGAGCCGTACATCGCGGAATGGCTTATCAGTTTTAGCCTGCGGACAGGACTATCTCTGAGATTGAGTGGAAATTCAAGTGCTCGATAACGCGGAAGAAAAGGCCCGTGCAGTTAGGGAAAAATCTCATGCAGAAGGTCGACCATGAGTAACACTGGCGAAGCCCCAACTGTTAAAGCCGGGCTAGAGGATGTGGTTGCCACCACCTCTGCCATCTGTTTCATCGATGGGGAGCATGGGGTGNTGTCCTATCGGGGCTTTGACATCCATGACCTTGCNGCTCNGGCATCGTTTGAGGAGGTCTGCTTTCTGCTGTGGTACGGCCACTTGCCTAACCGGGATGAGCTCGGCACCCTTGAGTCTCAGCTTGCAGAATGGCGAGTCCTTCCAGAGCATATCNTGCGTCTTATGCGCTTATTGCCACCGGGGAACAGCATGGACTCACTTCGTACACTGACATCNGCGCTAGCGCACAGCGACCCGGACGCTGCCTACAATTCGCCAGAAGCAAACGCGCGGAAAGCNATCAGACTCACTGCACAGCTGGCGACTCTTGTAGCAACTTATGGGCGNTTTACGGAAGGTGGAGCTCTGATCGACCCTGACCCCTCTCTTGGCCATGCCGAAAATTTCTTGTTCGTGCTAACTGGCGAGCGGCCGGACGCTGTGGCGACTCGTGCTTTCAACGTGGCTTTAGTCCTGCANGCAGACCACGAGTTAAACGCCTCTACGTTCGCCGCTCGGGTTGCAGCGGCTACGCTAACCGATGTCCACTCAGCCGTAGTGGCGGGNATTGGTGCCTTAAAGGGNCCGTTACANGGTGGTGCAAATGCCGATGTGATGCGGCTATTGCTGGAATTAGGTGACCAGGCTGACCTCTCGCAGATNGAGACAACGATCCACNACAAGCTCGCTCGAAAAGAGAAAATTCCAGGCTTCGGCCATCGCGTATACCGAACCGAGGACCCTCGCGCGACNCATTTGCGGCGGATGTCGGAGGAACTGGGCACTCGGAGTGGTCAGAAGCAGTGGTACGAAATGTCTCGACAGATCGAGGNANTCGTCGGTCACGNNAAGGGTCTGAATCCGAACGTTGATTTTTNTTCGGCATCCACCTATTACACTCTTGGTATCAAGGTTGANCTNTTCACTCCGGTATTNGCCGTTAGNCGTGTTGCNGGNTGGACGGCGCANATTCTCGAGCAGTATGCGAATAACCGGTTGATNCGNCCNCGTGCTGACTANACNGGNNAACNACACCCNAAAGCCTTCGTNGCTATNGANCAACGTTAGGNTTACGTNATTCNANGTGTCCTTTGGCTCCGTCGGCTTTGGCCTATAATGGTCACCTGNCAGATGGATCCCCGNTTNATTCGNAACTTCTCGATCATTGCGCACATCGANCACGGAAAGTCGACGCTCGCNGATCGNNTTCTNGAGGTCACNGGNGCCCTGCGTCCGCGCGAGATGGAAGACCAGGTGCTCGATTCGATGGACCTCGAACGTGAACGGGGNATCACNATCAAGGCTCANTCTGTGAGGTTGCNGTACACCNCNGCCAGTGGNCAGGACTACATACTTAATCTTATTGATACGCCNGGACATGTTGATTTTTCNTACGAGGTNACCCGCTCGNTAAAAGCGTGCGANGGNGCGNTGTTATTGGTCGATGCGTCGCAGGGTGTTGAGGCTCAAACGNTGGCGAANGCNTACCTCGCGNTNGAAANCGACCTCGAAGTGATTCCAGTNATNAANAAGATCGATTTACCTGGAGCNCAGGTCGAAGAGGCTAGACGACANATNNGCGATGTNGTNGGACTCGANGCGANCGANGCAATTCTGACTAGTGCGAAGGAAGGNACGGGCATNAANGAAGTTCTGGAGGCNGTCATCGCTAGGGTGCCNCCGCCACGTGGCAGCCGCGATNCACCNNTAAAGGCGCTAATCTTNGATTCTTGGTATGACTCGTACCGTGGCGTGGTNGTCCTTGTNNGGATTCTCGNGGGNGAGTTACAANAGCGGACGAAGGTNCGNTTGATGGCTTTGGGACAGGATTATGAAGTNGAACANGTGGGNGTGTTTTCGCCAAAGCCNGTTGTGACNGAAACTCTNGGTGCGGGNGAGGTNGGGTTCGTNNTNGCNGGAATNAAGCNTGCCAGCGANGCCAGGATTGGCGACACGCTCACNGAGGTGNCGCGNCCNACCGNGACCCCGTTTCCNGGGTTCAAGGAAANGCGGCCTGTNGTGTTNGCTGGNTTNTATCCAGTCGAGNGTCATCAATATCCTGAACTGCGCGAAGCTCTTGNAGAAGCTTCGACTTAACGACTCCTCNTTTTTCTTTGAACCGGANACATCGGCAGCNCTCGGNTTCGGNTTTCGGTGNGGGTTNCTTGGATTACTCCANATGGANATTGTCCAGGAGNGGCTCGAACGGGAATTNGACATGGACTTAGTNACNACGGCCCCGGGAGTNCTGTATCGCGTGACGATGACNNCCGGAAACGTTAAGGAGATCGATAGTCCAGCAAAGCTTCCCGNGACCAGTGAAATTCAGCGGATCGAGGAACCNGTNATTNCGGCGATGATTCTNACACCNGCCGAANATGTNGGTGNCANNCTNCNGCTTTGTCANGAAAAGCGNGGAGTCCAGAAGAGACTNGAATATCTGTCNTCGNACCGNGTCCTNGTNACNTANGAGTTACCTTTTAGTGAAGTGGTTTTNGATTTTTATGACCGATTAAAGACACTGTCACGAGGTTANGCCTCGTTGGACTANCAGGTGTCTGGNTTCTGGGANTCACCNTTGGTTAAGCTCGATGTTCTGGTGAATGGCGAGCCANTAGATGCGCTGTCGATGATCGTGCATCGNGANACGGCGNATGNGAGAGGAAANGCGTTCGCCAANAANATACGTGAGTTGATTCCACGTCAGATGTTTGANGTGGCGATCCAGGCCGCGATNGGNGGNCGCATTATCGCCCGAGAGTCGGTGAAAGCNCTGCGNAAGAATGTCTTAGCGAAGTGTTANGGTGGGGACATTTCACGAAAGCGGAAGCTATTGGAGAAACAGCGCGNGGGCAAGAANCGGATGAAGCGGGTTGGCCGTGTTGAGATTCCNCAGGAGGCTTTCCTNGCGATNCTGAAAATGGATTCGAGTGCAAACTGATATGTCTGCNTTTCNNAANTCGACACTTCGCGAGTACTTTGAATCAATCGTTGTNGCCGTGATTCTAGCTNTGTTTATCCGCACCTTCGTTGTGCAAGCGTTCAAGATTCCCACCGGCTCGATGGAACAAAATCTNCTGATNGGCGATCATCTATTNGTAAACAAGTTTGTGNTTTCACCNACAGCCACTGNTGCTGAGCGNAGCNTNCTCCCGGTTACCTCCATCAANAGGGGTGACGTGATTGTCTTNAAGTATCCCGAGGATCCCGAGCGGGATTTCATCAAACGTGTNATTGGATTACCAGGCGANGTNGTNGAGGTCAGNCATAAGCGGGTCTATATTGANGGCCGTCCTCTAGACGAACCCTATGTGTATTATCTGCGACCACCGTCAGCCGCTGCTTCACCCTTCGGCGTTGCCGACCTTCGAGAACAATATGGCCCGGTCACTGTTCCACCGAGTGAGTATTTTGTAATGGGGGACAACCGAGACAACTCCCAGGACAGTCGGTATTGGGGCTTCCTACCGCGTGACTTGGTTAAAGGAAGAGCTCTCGTCATCTATTGGTCATACGAAAGTGGAGCTGACGAACTCTATGCAACCGGTAGTGGCTCGGTCATCCGCCGCCTCTGGTCGGGCATCACAGGCTTCTTTACACACAGTAGGTGGGAAAGGTTCCTGCATCCCATTCGATGAGGGTGCGCGTCACCGGTTTGGGCGTTCGCCACCCTATAACTTTTGAAAACCGGCGTTCAGAGATTTTGAGCGCTTATACAGTGGAAACTGGCACTGTCCGTGTGCCAAAAATCGCTGTTCCTACCCGGACCATCGTGGCACCCTCGGCGATGGCCGTTTCAAAGTCGTGGCTCATGCCCATCGAGAGCTCTTGCAGCATCGTTCGGTCTACGCCACTGGCAGCTACTTCATCACGAAGTTCGCGAAGTTGTCGGAAGTAGGGGCGGGTCTGTTCCGGGTCTTCTTCGAAGGGCGGTAGCAGCATCAGCCCCCGAACCCGAACCGCCTGGCAACCTGCAGCGGCATCGAGGACCCGGGGAAGGTGTGAAGGCGGTAGCCCGTGCTTCGTCGTCTCACCCGCAAGGTCCACCTGAATGAGTAAACTCAGCCGAGTTTCTTGTTCAGTGGCTACTTGCTCGAGACGCTGGAGTAGTTCGATCCTATCGACTGAGTGAATCCACGCAAACGGTTGGACGACCTTCCGCACTTTGTTTGTCTGTAGATGTCCAATCAGGTGCCATCGTAAATCGAGGTCGCCGCCCTCCTCGCACTTACGGAGTGCCTCTTGCACACGATTTTCACCAAACTCGGCTTGACCAGCGTTGGCGGCCATCCGGACCTGGTCAATCCCAAACGTTTTCGAAACCGCTATCAAGCGCACCTCATCAGGGTTTCGTCCCGCCGCGCGTGCTGCGACACCAATGCGGTGTCGGATGTCGCGCAAGTTTCTGGCGATGGGATGATGGGAAGAAAGGGACGCGGGAGCACTAGGGTGCCCGCTGCCCGCGGACCGCTCATGGCTAGACGCCATGGCTACTGCTGCAAGGTTTGGATCATCGCCCTGGATTGGTCTGCGTACCGTCCACTGGGGTCCAGTTCAATGTACGATTCGAGCGCCGTCACGGCGTCCGCCATGTCGCCCGTATTGAGATGTGTCATGGCCAGCCAGTAGTGCGCTTCAGCGTGACTCGGGTCGAGGGAAATTGTCTGCTCGAACTGAGCCTTCGCCTCGACGATTCTCTGTGCATTCATGTAGATGATGCCCTGGTTGTAGACCGCTATCGGGTCTGTTGTGGCACCTTCCCCGGCTCCAGACAGCCGTGCGGCTTCGGCGCTAGCTTCGGCGGCTTCGTCAAAACGGCGCTGACTATTGTAGATATTCGAGAGGTTGATGTAGGCGTTTGCATAATCAGGCATCAGCTCAATAACCCGTTTAAATGCTGCCTCCGCCTCTTCATCATTTCCGAGTTCAAGGTGGGAAATACCTATGTTCTGGTAACAGTTGTAGCACGAATCCAGAATCTCAATCGCGACGAGGAACTGGTTGATTGCTTCCTGATGGCTGCCTGCTTGCATGGCGCCAGAGCCTAACTGGAAAGCAGACTCAAATTCCTCGCGGTTCTCAATTTTTGCCAGGTCTTCCTCGGAAAGCGTAGCGGTCGCTGCTGCCGCCGAAGCACCAAGGTTGAGGTCGATTGTCAAGTTCTGACCTTCTCGGATCGTGAACACTGCGGCCGCACTTCCCAAGCCTTCTTTTTCAGCTACTACTTCGTAGCTGTTCGCTCTGAGACCCATGATGCGATAAAACCCATCGTCATTCGTCTCGACGTCTAAGACCATGCGTGGCGGATTTTGGGAAGTAGCCGTGACTTTGACCCCTACAATCCCAATTCCTTGGCCGTCTGTGACACTGCCATTCACTACTCCTGACGACTGGCCGAAGGCAGGGACCGCCATCATCAAGGCCACAGCCGAAGCAGCGAGTGTCACTTGGAATCGAAGCAAACTCGATTTACAAAACATTTGGGTCTTCCTCCGTCTGACGGTATCACTAACAACCGCTCCCTAGTCTACACCGATCCTGCACGTTACTAGTGTCGCTATTGATACCTTGTTACGTCAAGTCACTGGTCCTATGAAGCGACCAACCTCTTCAACATCATGGGTTACGGGTGCGGGCGGAAGTGAGGCAAGAAACCGCTGTCCATAACCCTTGGTTCTGACCCGAGGGTCAAGAATTGCCAGTACGCCTCGGTCCGATCGATGCCGTATTAGCCGTCCAAGACCTTGCTGGAGTGCCAGGATCGCTAGTGGTACTTGATATTCGGTGAATGGGTTTTCACCACGCACGACGAGTGCCTCCATGCGCGCCGCTGCGATCGGATCCCCTGGGGAAATAAAGGGTAACTTATCAACGATGACACAGCTGAGCGACTCGCCAACAACGTCTACGCCCTGCCAGAAACTGGAAGTGCCAAGCAGGACGGCGTTTGCGGTCTGACGAAAGTCCCGCAGCAATGTGGACCGCGGTGCCGAGCCTTGCACGAACAACGGAAAATCCAGTCCGGCTTCGGTGATGATGTCCCGAACGCCGTATAGGTTGGAGTAGCTGGTAAACAGTACGAGCGCACGTCCCGCAGTCCGCTTGATAATTTCGATAATCTCGACGGCAGCAGCCCGAGTAAATCCAGGATTACGTGGGTCGGGCATCCGGCGGGGGAGATAAAGGATAGCCTGATGCCCGAAGTCGAACTCCGAGGGCAACCGTAACTCGTAGGCTGGACCCACGCCCAGTCTCGTCCGAATGTAATCGAAGTTGCCGTCCACCGCCAACGTTGCAGAAGTCAGGATTCTGCCGTCCAACCGTTCCCAAATTGATTCGCGGACCATGGTCGAAACGTCGATCGGCGAGGCTCGAAGAAACACACCGCGATTCCTGATTTCTAGGAAAAATACGTACGCTGGATCACTAGCTTGAAGCGTGAAGCGCAGGTCATTGTGGACCTCATGGACGCGACGCCCAAGAGCGCGAAAGTCCTCAGGTGGATCTGTCAAGAGCCCAAGTTCAGATTCCAGTGAGGATAAAGCGTCGAGGAGTGCGCGACTTAGATCCGCGACAGGTTCGAACGTAGCAGCATCAATTCGTGAACGAACTCCTACCGATTCACTCTTTGAGCCGCGTGTTTTGGTCTCCACGGCAGTGAAAAATGCGTGCGCACCGTCTCGAACCTGTCCTAACGCGGCACGAACTGTGTCAGCGGGAACAGGATCTAATGGTAGGCCGGCTTCCATGAGACGGAAGCCGTCCAGAATCAAATTTTCAACACGAAACTTGCTCACCGAAATGCCAAAATATTGTGTAGCGACATCCTCAAGTTGATGTGCTTCGTCAACGATGGCAAATGAGTAATCGGGAATAACCTCACCGTATCCACCTTGCCGAACGGCGGCATCAGCGCAGAGCAAATGGTGGTTGACAATCACTATGTCTGACTCGATAGCACGCTGGCGCATCTGCGTGACAAAGCAGTCGTTGTACTTTGGGCATTCCGTGCCGAGACAGTTCTCTTGTGTTGCTGAGACTTCACTCCAGAGCGGAAGGTCATCTGGAAGATCCTCGAGCTCCGCTCGATCGCCGATCTCAGTTTGTTGCGCCCACTCTTTCAAAATTGTGAGATTTTCCTCATCGGTCGTGGGACGGGGCATGGGACTGTTACAGGCAGCTTCAAAGCGGTGCAGACACAGGTAATTGTTGCGCCCTTTCATATAGGTCGCCTTGAAGGGGATATTCAATGCTTCATGTAGAAGGGGAAGATCTTTAAAGTAGAGCTGTTCTTCGAGGTTCTTTGTACCGGTCGACACCAAGACACGGTGCCCACTCAGGAGGGCCGGGATG
This sequence comes from Acidobacteriota bacterium, assembly GCA_002717745.1. Taxonomy (GTDB): domain Bacteria; phylum Acidobacteriota; class Vicinamibacteria; order Vicinamibacterales; family UBA823; genus UBA11600. The sequence goes on along the minus strand of PBBF01000020.1, from coordinate 17,761 downwards.
AGATAAGCCAGTGTCTTACCCGTACCTGTACCTGCTTCGGCAAGTAAAGCGCCACCGCTCTCGAATATATCCGCAACAGCTACCGCCATATTGCGTTGGCCGCTTCGGGTTTCGAAAGCGTCAATGGTGCTAGCGAGAGCACCATCAGGATCGAACGCTTTTAGAACGCGTTCTCCTAGGGTTAAGCGTTCGGGTGAAGGGGGAAGTCCCGACACAACTTTTGCACCTCAGCACGTACTGTCTCAGTAACTGATGTGTCATCCGGCCTGGCCAGCACGCGGCCAATCAACTCTCCGATCGTGTTCATTTCTGATTCACCCATTCCTCGAGTGGTTACAGCCGAGGTTCCGATACGGATACCACTCGCAACGAAAGGTGGCTTCTTATCGAATGGAATAGCGTTCTTGTTGACCGTTATTCCTGCCACTTCCAAGGCTTCTTCCGCCTGCCGACCTGTGAGGCCATGCGCTAGTACGTCGACGAGGATGAGGTGGGTGTCTGTGCCGCCGCTAACAAGCCTGAGGCCGTGTCGAATGAGTGCTTCAGTTAAACGTTTTGCGTTTGTGACGATCTGGCGTTGATAGGCTACGAATGAAGGCTCGCCTGCTTCCCTCATGCAGACGGCCTTACCTGCGATGACGTGCATCAGTGGGCCACCCTGAACGCCTGGGAAAACGGCCCTGTCGATTTCTTTCGCGAGGGACTTTCGACAAAGGATTACACCGCCGCGAGGACCCCGCAGCGTCTTGTGGGTGGTCATGGTGACCACGTCAGCGTGGGGCACCGGCGATGGATGTAGCCCAGCTGCCACGAGACCAGCGATGTGGGCCATATCCACGATGACTCGTGCGTCTAGGGCAGCGGCAATCGCCGCGATATGTCCGAAGTCGATCTCTCTCGGATAAGCGCTAGCCCCGGCAATGATAACCTTCGGGCGATGTTGGCTAGCAAGGTCTGCCATGGCATCGTAATCGATCCGTTCGTCATCGCTCCGGACCCCATAGGAAATAAAGTTATAAAGCTTGCCAGAAAAACTTAGTGGGTGGCCGTGTGTTAGGTGCCCGCCGTGGGCCAGGTTCATGCCAAGAACCGTATCGCCAGGTTTGAGCAGGGTGAAATAGGCGGCCATATTGGCCTGTGCCCCGGAGTGTGGTTGGACATTTGCGTGCTCCGCGCCGAAAAGCTTCTTTGTTCTGGTGATCGCTAGGGACTCGATCTCGTCGTAAAACTCGCAGCCACCGTAATAACGCCGGCCTGGATACCCCTCAGCGTACTTATTGGTGAGAATGGAACCCGTTACCTCCATTACCGCCCTACTGACGAAGTTTTCTGAGGCGATTAATTCCAGCCCTTCCTCTTGGCGACGGCGTTCTCGTGACAGGGCCTCCGCGATAGCCGGATCGACGGTAACCAGAGCACGGAGGCGCGAAGTTTGGTCGTTCATGGTTGAGGGTCGCCGCAGACAGCGCGTGAAGCAGTGTCAGATGTCGCGCCGACGCTCGAGTTCAGAAATTTTGGTAATACGCCGCTCGTGCCGACCTCCCGAAAACGATGTGTTGAGAAAGACTTTTACAATCTCGAGAGCTGTTGGGGTAGTCGTGACCCTTGCCGCCAGTGCAAGGACATTCGCGTCGTTATGTTCCCGGCTCAGTCGTGCAGATTTAACATCGAGTACGTTGGCAGCCCGCACACCGGCGATCTTATTCGCGGCAATCGCCATGCCGATACCGCTTCCACAAATGAGTATTCCTCGGTCGTGAGTTCCAGTCGCGACCGCCTCTGAAACCGGCCCAGCAAAATCCGGGTAGTCGACCGCCGTATCCGATTTAGTGCCGAAATCTGTCACCGTGAATCGCAGTTCCGCCAATGCCCGCTTAACTTCGTTTTTCAACGACAAACCAGCGTGGTCCGCACCGAGCGCGATCTTCACAAGGAGATTGTACTATAGCCGTGACAGACGCTGGACTGGGTTATCTCTCGAACTCTGATGGTTCGTATTACTGTTTCTATGGAAGCACGTGAACTGTCGTTGTCGGGAAGCCGACGCAATTTGCGATGACGCGATTGGGCTCGACCTTTCCGGTAACGGTTATCTGTAATGCGTCGATATCCACTGGCTAACGAAAAGGGGCTACGTGGCATAGTGCTGGGCACGTTGAACACAAACTGCGGCGCTGGCTCGGGTTGTGCCAGTGGGGACTCGTGAACTAACGTTGTTCCGGGACGGGGACAATCTGGATGATTGTGCTGTAGTGACTCGGCTGTCCCCCTGGCGACGAGTTCGGGTAACCAGCAGCACCGTTCCAGGTATAGTCCTTAATTGTCACACTCGGCGGGAACGCCATCGTGTCTCGATTAAACCGGCCTAGTTCGAACATGTGGACTGGCGGTTCCCTAAATACTCGGTCACCACGACTATTTAGAACTGCGGAATAGTAGTTGACCATGTTCTCGAAACTAGCGTTTGTGCCGAACAGGTAATACTGCTGGCCGCGACGCGCGTCGTAGGCCACCAGGTATTGAGCATTTGGATAGACCGGAACTCCCAGCGTATCTTCACTTGGCGTCTGTGGGGTTGTCTGAGATGACTGATGCTCAGCTTCAGCGGACCGGGAGGGCGGCGGCTTTACTTTGTGAAGGGGTTCACCCTGATTGTGGGCTGATTTCGGTATAGGCTGTGCAACTACTGATGGTGCAATGCTCACCAACAGGAAAAACAGAATGACTCTACTACATGGCCAGATCGGTCGAGACATCCTCACTATTATCGAGATGTCGAGACGTAGGTGCAAGGAGAGAGGACCGGCCAAGCTGTGATGCACGACCGAATTCGTGAATACGAAGCCTTTTGTGAACGCCATAGTGATTGGGCGGTCACCATGGTGGAGGGGCTTGTAACAAGGGAATCACCGACGACGGATAAAGCAGCCGTAGACCGCTGCGGGGCTGCTCTAGCTGGGTATCTAAACGATATCGAGGCCGATGTGACGCTGCTTCCTCAGGACAGTGCGGGAGACCATCTACTTGCTGAATTAGGCGACGGTCCGAACCAGGTTCTGTTACTCGGCCATTTCGATACGGTGTGGCCGGTGGGGCAATTGAAGCGCATGCCGTTACAGCAGAAAGGGCATCGACTGTTTGGTCCGGGTACGTTCGATATGAAAGGTGGAATTGCTATCGGCATGTTAGCGGCACGGGCTGTGCTCGAAGTTGGGATGACACCGGCCGCGCGTGTTGCGATGCTGTGGACTTCTGACGAAGAGACAGGAAGCGCGACTTCGCAGCAGGCGATTCTGCAACACGGAGAGCGAAGTAAAGCAGTGCTTGTTCTTGAGCCCTCGGGACCAGGCGGAGCCGTCAAAACAAGTCGCAAGGGCTGCGGCCAGTTTGAGTTGACCGTGACCGGTGTTTCGGCGCATGCAGGCATTGAACCTGACCGGGGTGCCAGCGCGGTGCACGAACTTGCACGACAAATCGTCTTTTTGGAATCGCTACAAGATGTTGAGTCTGGTGTAACAATCAACGTCGGTCGAGTTGACGGAGGAACACGCCCAAATGTGGTTGCCGAAAAAGCGCAAGCTATGGTCGATGTACGGGTCCGTACCGTAGCTGACGCTAACAGGATTGAGAGAGCATTTGCTGGTCTTACTACTGAGGATCCGCGCACTCAACTACAGGTGAACGGAGGTTTCCGGCCGCCGTTAGAGCGCAATGCGGCAGTACGGCGATTGTATGAGGTAGCGAAACAGGTGGCGTCCGACCTTGGTCGGGACTTGTCGGAGTTTAGTACCGGTGGTGGGTCGGACGGAAACCTGACCTCGGCGCGAGGTATACCTACGTTGGATGGATTAGGTGCGGTTGGTGAGGGAGCTCATGCCCTGCACGAGCAGATCGACATTTTGGCCTTGCCATGGCGAGCCGCAATGCTTGCTGGTTTGATCACCCGTTTGGTCGAAGATTAGAACGGTTTCTAAGGATTGCGACTTATAGAAACAGCCAGAAGTGGGCTGGAAATCATTGGGCTCTCAGCCCCAGTTGAGCTCTGTTTGACGCTGAGTTAATCCGCGTCCAGCGGTCGTTATTTGCTGCCAGTTACCGGCTTTTGCGGAACGATTGTATTTGGGCATGTAGGCCACCTGGATTGCGTTCACAAGGGCCTGAATCTTATTGGCGTAGCCTGGGCTAGCGTACTTTCCCCGATACAGGCGTTCGTATCCGTCCAGTAAATCTGGATAGTTCTGAGCTAAGAATTTCATAAAGTGATCACGTGTTCCGCCGTCGAGATGCAAGATGTTAGTGCCGACGAATCGGGCGCCTGAATCCGCAACTGCGCGCAAGGTGCGGTCTAGTTTCGCTCGCTGAGAGGTGATGCCTGGTACAAGTGGTGCCATTAATACACCTACGTTTATGCCTCTCGCAGCAAGTTGCGAGACAGCGCGGAGGCGTTGTGACGGTGGCGATGTTCCAGGTTCGAGCTTTTCCCAAGCGTCAGTATCTGTGGTTGGTACGCTGACATAGACCGTGCATTGCGTCAGGCGTCCGAGTTCGGCTAAGAGGTCAGCGTCACGGATTACCAGTGGGCCCTTGGTGATAAGTCCAAGGGGCGTAGGGTGATCCAAGAGGACTTCTAGAGTCCGTCGGCTCAGTTCGTAACGACCTTCGATCGGCTGATATGGGTCCGTCGCAGTCCCGAATGCAACCAATGCTGGTCGCCATGTGGCTCGCTTAAGCTCCCGACGTAGCACGTCGGCAAAGTTCGCCTTGATTAAAATGATCGATGAGAATGCGTCTCCGGAATCGAGTTCTAGGTGTGACTGATATCGGCGAGCGAAGCAGTAGTGGCATCCATGGGTGCATCCTCGATAAGGATTTAGGGTCCACGCGAAAGGCATGCCAGCAACTTTGTTTAGGGCTGAGCGGCATGTTATTTCCTGGTATTGGACCTTGTCGGCTCTTAGGACCGCAGAGGGTAGTGCCGTAAGACCACCGGCTCTCACAGCGGCGGAAACCTGTCTAAGACTTGGAGTTTTCGACTCGAACCCAAGGAAAGTCAGCTGTCGAGCGTCTTGGCTTGAACTCACATTCGTTTTTTATTCGCTTTCAAATACTCTGTCAAGAACTAATTCCCAACGCTTACTTCATCCCTAGCGGGCTTGGGTATGAGCCTCTTTCGTGCCGTTATTCGCGGTCACACGCATGACGCCAATAATCTAGTAGGTCAGAAAGGGTTTGGTTGAGAGATATTTGTGGAGTCCAATCGAGCTCAGAGCGAATCCGTTTTGAGTCGCCTAGGAGTATTGGAGTGTCGTTGGGACGGAACTTTGAGGAATTCACTTGGACCCTTACCTCTACCTTAGCGAGAGCGATAATCTTGTCCAGTACCTCTCTTATCGAATAGGCGTGGCCTGAACAGACGTTGTAGATTCTTCCTGAAACACCATGCTTGGCAAGCATTCTGTAGGCGCGAACGACGTCACGTACGTCTGTTAGATCTCGTACGGCGTCGAGATTGCCAGCGTGAATAATCGGTTCTACTTGGCCTTTTTCGATTCTTGCAATCCAGCGCGCAAAGCCGGAAGCAGCAAAGGACGGTGATTGGCGAGGTCCATGATGATTAAATGATCGAGTCAGGATAGTCGCGCAACCGCTTTCCTCAGCGAGCCTAATGCCCAGTTGCTCTTGAGCGAGCTTGCTCACGGCATAAGGGCTGGACGGCCCCAGTGGGTCTCCTTCAGTGAGGGCCAAGCTGGATGGCCGGTAGACGAGTGCTGAACCAGGAATTACGACTCTTGTTTTAGGTTGTGAGCGCCGGACAGCTTCGAGCAGAATATGGGTTCCTCGAACGTTTGTGGCAAGGGTGTTTGCGGTCTGTTCCCAGGACGACCCGACATGAGCAGCCCCCGCGCAGTGAAAAATGACATCTGGCTGACTTTCCTCAACCGTTTTACTCACTGCACTCGCGTTGAGTAAGTCGACTGGCAGCCACCGGACTAGGCTGGATTGGGCATGTTGCCTGTTCGGTTCGGTTCCTGGTCTGTGCCAACCGTCAACAGTAAGGCCCTCGTTGCCCAGTAAGTCAACAAGATGGCTCCCAACGAAACCTGCTGCACCAGTGACCAGTGCCCGAGGTCGCTCGTACTCAGCTTTAATGGCTGTACTACTCCTGATAGTAGGTGTTGAATGCGGGAATATTTTCCTTAACTGGTCGCCACCATGACTCATTTTCCTGATACCACATCACGGTATCGGTTAGTCCCTGAACGAAGTTGACTACTGGCTGCCATCCGAGCTTCCGCAGCTTCGTGGTATCAAGGCAGTAACGGTGGTCATGACCAGGACGGTCATCGACACGCTGAATCAGCGAATCCGGTTTGTTTAGTAGCCGAAGGAGTTCTCGGGTCAATTTGATATTAGTAATTTCGTGACCACCACCAACGTTGTACACCTCGCCAGGTTCCCCATCCGCTATTAGAAGGTCGAGTGCGCGACAATGGTCATCAACATGCAGCCAGTCGCGAACGTTTAGGCCGTCGCCGTAGAGTGGTACGGTACGGTCATCGATGGCGTTTGTGATGAACAATGGTATTACCTTCTCTGGAAACTGGTTCGGGCCATAGTTATTTGACGCGCGTGCGATGACGATTGGCGTGCGGTGCGTTGCCCAGAAGCTATAGGCGAGACGGTCGGCTCCAGCCTTGCTAGCCGAGTACGGATTGCTTGGTCGAATCTCGTCGGTTTCCCGGCTGGCGCCCTCCGAGACACTACCGTAGACCTCGTCAGTCGACACTTGGATAAAACGTCGCAGCTTCTCAGCGTTACGGGAGGCCTCCAGTAAAACAAAGGTTCCGTAGACGTCAGTCATAATGAAGTCGCTAGCGTTCACAATGGATCGGTCGACATGGGTCTCTGCGGCAAGGTGCAAAATAATCTCGGCTTGCTCGACTAGCGGCGTCACGATAACCGGATCTGTAACGTCACCATGGATGAAGGTATGTCGGGGATCGTCCTTGACCGACTGAAGATTCTCGAGCCGACCTGCATAGGTCAACTTATCAAGTGTGGTGATTCGCCAATCAGGGTGAGCATCTAGCGCGAACTTGACGAAGTTGCTACCGATGAAACCTGCGCCACCCGTGACGAGAACCTCAACCATCGACTCTTGACCAGTCGTAGGGAAGCGTACCGTGTGGCTCCAAACGGTATTCATCGGGCTCCGAGTACTGATAAGCCTCGTTCGTAATATTAGCAACCAGTGAAGTTTCTGTTCCGATGCATTTCCATCCGTGGTAGACGAGTGCTGGCACCTGCACTAGCATCGGATTCTTTGAGCCAATGAAGAATTCGTTCACAGTCCCTTCGGTTACTGAGCCAGACCGCGTATCGATTAGAACGAGCTTCACCATACCTGCGATACAGGCGAAACTGTCAACCTGCTTTTTGTGATAATGCCAGGCTTTGACTACACCAGGGTAGGTTGCTGACACATACACTTGGCCGAACTTTGTGAAAAGTGAAGCATCGTCCGACCGCAGGATTTCCATCAACCAACCCCGCTCATCAGCGATGAGACGCAATGACTTGGTCTCGACTCCGTCGATTCTTGTGGCCGTTTCAGTTGCAGTGTAGGCTTCGGGATCCTTCATCATATGGTCACGATCCTCTGTTGGCGGTCTACTATGGTATCCCGACCTCTGAGTTGTCTCCCAGCATGAATCGGTATGTCGACGGCGTGCTTGGATCACGACTAATCTTCACGTTTTTCCCAATCAGGCTATCGGTCATCCGACTTTGAAGTCCACGGAGGTCACTACCTTCTAAAACTATACTGTGCTCGATTTCTGAATCNTGGACCTTGACATTNTTCATGATTGAGGTAAATGGCCCAATGTAAGCACTCGAAATTCTTGCGTNTGNGCCGATAATTGCGGGCCCTTGGACCTTNGANTTTTTNATCGAGGCGCCTGGCTCAATGATCACATTACCGTCGATGCGGGAGTCGCTGTCGACCTCTCCATCGACCCTTCGCTCCATAGTTTCCAGGATCAGTCTGTTAGCTTCAAGTATGTCCTCAAGTTTACCGGTATCCTTCCACCATCCGTTGACGATGTGCGGCGTCACCGCTAGACCATTATCAATGAGCTTCTGAATCGCGTCGGTTATTTCCAACTCGTTACGTGGGCTAAGCGAGATTTCTCGAATAGCCTGAAATACCTCCGGTTTGAACATGTAGACACCGACCAAGGCGAGGTCACTCTTGGGTTTCGCCGGTTTCTCGACAAGCTTCTTCACCCGGCCATCTGCTGCAAGTTCAGCTACGCCAAATCTCTTTGGGTTCGACACATGCGCAAGCAGGATCTGGGCGGCCGGCTGAGCGTCCGTAAAATGTTCAACAAAAGGTACGATGCCCTTCGCTAGGAGGTTGTCTCCAAGGTAGACAATAAACGGGTCGTTGCCAATAAAGGACTGGCTAATAAGTACGGCATGTGCGAGGCCACGCGGCGCGTCTTGTTTGATATAGGTGATGTCAACGTTCCAGGCAGTGCCGTCACCGACGGCAGCGCATATTTCTGCCTGCGTGTCGCCGACGACGATTCCGATAGTGCGGATCCCTGCGGCAGCCAGTGCTTCAATGCCATAAAACAATACTGGCTTATTCGCAACGGGAACCAACTGCTTGGCGCTGGTGTAGGTCAGAGGGCGCAGGCGAGTGCCTTTTCCCCCGCTTAGGATCAACCCTTTCATCGGAGCTGCTCCTGATTACCGAAAAAGGCGCCAAAAAAGTTCGAGAATGACCCAATACCGGCCAAAGTAAACGTGACATTGATTCGGCGGTCGACTGGTATACGGCTGTGACGTCCGTAGTAGCTTCTAAGTCCTGTAAAGTTGAAGCTTTGATATTCTACGGAGATACCACAGCATTGAGCGTTGTAGTAGGCCATAAAACGCTGTTGCATAAAGCTATCTCTTAACATGTCGTAGTTAAACGTGTAGATGCCCCCTGCACGATTTCCGCGGGAACGCACGATAGTCGATGCGTTGAGATAATGATTAAGTTGCGCGGGATTGTCGAATCCCTGAAGACCCTCAATGTATCGACGTTGGCTCCATCCGCCCGTTGTCTGGATCCAATCACTAACTGCCAGCGTGCCACTTGCGCTGATCTCACGAAACGCGCCATAACGCGTGTCGTACTCCGCCCGTACTGAGGTGTTGATTTGGTCATTTGGGCTGCTACGTACGAGAAGCGAAATGGGAGTTAATCGGCTTGGCGCTGTACCGTTAAAGCTAGTCCGAAATCTACGATCAAATTGTGAGGCCCTGTCGTCAGTGTAAAAATTCTGGAGCAGTGAGATGCTCAACACTTCGCGAGCGTCTCCTTGGCGCCGGCGGGCCAAGAAGCGGTTGACAAGGCCATAGCCGAGGCGCGTCACGCTACCCACGACCATATCGGTTCCTTCGAGTTTCACGATTTGATTGAAGTTGTTGATCGCAGTTGCACGCTGCACTGTAACCGTCGGTTCAATCAGGTGTTTGAAACGCTCAGCGTACCCACTGTTAGGGGTATCCCAAATTTTCATGAAGACTGGGCCAGTAATAGTTGACTGCAAGTCGAAATACTGCCGAAAAATGCCTTCGTTAACCTGCAGAGCCTGCTCCTGGTCGAAGCGTTCCGTCCAGTAGGTGCCTCGCCATGATACCGAGGTATTCACAGTCAAAAATGGCCATTTTGTGAATGGCACCCGGATTTTCGGATTGAAATCGAGGCGGGTTAGTCCACGATCCTGAACTTGGTCATTGCTACGTCCCCGTCTAACCAGAGTTCCAGCCTCCGCCCCCAGTGAGAAGTAAATCGGCCAGTTTTGCGCGATTGGTCGCTCAGCTCGTCTCAGCGAGATCCTTGGCGTCGACCCAACCAGGGTTGATGCAGTGTCGCCAAAAAAGGTTTCGTTCCAGTCGACTGTTCCGCTCAGGGTGTAGCTGCCCCAGTTGCCCTGAACGTTGCCTAGGAATCGACGCTGCCGACGAGAGGCCTCGAGGACGTTCGTATGGAAAGTTTGTTGGACAGTGATGTCAGAGAAGTAATCGACTCGTCCACGGGCACGGAGGTTGGAACCAAGCGATTGACTGAAATCACCGGTCAGCGAAAAGCTTCGCCTTGCTGGTATCACATCTTCTTGGTCTTCCGAGAGGGTAATTGCAGGTTCGTTTAAGAAATAGGCCGTTAAATCCCCACGAGAAGTGCCAGCTCCGACATACCGGTACTGTGCGCCTGTTCCCTGGCCCGCGGTCGAGAACCAATCATGCATGATCGTCGCATCGTTGCTGCGGTTGATTGCCCAGAAGAAGGCGTTACTAAGTGACTGTCCCCTAAACGTCGAACTGCCGTAAGCGGGAATCAGAAAACCGGTGGATCGATCGTCCTCTTGGATCGGGTAGTACATCACTGGCAGGTATAAGAGTGGTACTCCTTTCACTTTGAGAACCGTGTTCTTAAGAATTGCGTAATCGTCAAGGTTCACCACTGCCGAGCTCGTTGTTAGCTGCCATCTAGGCGTCGGCTGTACGCAAGTCGTAAACCCACCATCTGTGATGCGATATTTACGCGGTCCGAGCTTGTCGATCGTCTCCCCGTAAAAATACACATCAGGTTCTTGAGTGCCAAAAAGGCTTCGGTCGATCTCGGCGTTTCTTAGCGAAACGGTACCAGTGGCAACAAAAAAAGTACCGGTCCGCGTCTTCATATCGAACTCCACACGGTCCGCAGCAAGGCTGGTGTCGGCCGATGTATACACGACGTTACCGTTAGCTACTAATCGCTCCGTGTCAGTGAACAGCTCAACCTCTTCAGCAAAGAATTTCCAGTCGTCACGCTCAATCTCGACCGCGCCGATCAGGCGCACATGATTATCACCAATTCGTTCAATTCGAAATTGTCTAGAGTTGTAACCCTCGAGTGATTGGGCTACACCCGCGAGTGGAAACACCAGTATGCAGATAAGGATGAGTGACAGCCGGCGAATCATTCCCAAAGCGCAGGTGTCGAGATCGCCGCGACTCTTACTACTAGCGCGGCGCGCTGTCCGGATGCCCCGAGGGTAGCATGTTGCCAAGACTCCATTAAACAGCATAGTCATCTATATTAACTACGACGGACGTTCTCGTCGGTCCCAATGGTGCTGAGGAGATGACCGACCAAAAAGATTGATCCTGTTGCACAAATGTCAGCAGCTTCGCTTAAAGCCAATGCAACCGCAGCCTGTGGGTCTGATTCAATGATTGCGTTCGTCTTCGGCGAACGGTCACGCACGCAGGCCGCAAGGGTGCTCGCGGAGACCGCACGGTCAGTGGACATTGTTGTGCAGACAATGCGATTCGCGAGCGGCGCTAGCACGTCAATAATACCCGCTATGTCCTTATCCCGCATGACGGCCAGAACGAACGACATCGGAGCATCTCTGATTTCAGTGAGGTATTCAGCTAATGCTTTGGCTGCCGCAGGATTGTGCGCGGCGTCAAGCAGAACACGGCCGGAAGGAACTTTGATCCATTCCAGTCGACCGCGCCAAGTTACATCGGTCAGGCCAGAGATAATTGCTGATTCACTCACCTCGATTCCTTGGTGCGTCAGTCCTTCCAGTAGTCTCACGGTGGTGATCGCATTTACGGCTTGGTGTCGGCCCTGAAGAGCCAGGTCAACCTGATTGTAATGGCGCACTGGCGTTCCAAGTGACAGCTGCGTGGCATCCGAAGTGCAGTGAACACTTACGGAGATACCTTGTCGCGAGTCGATAAACTTAGCGTCGTGCTCACGACACGTCGCCGCAACCAGGTTATGGATTTCAGGCGCGTTTTGGCCTAAGACGACAACAGTGTTCGGTTTGATTACTCCGACTTTTTCATACGCGATCTCGGAGATCGATTTTCCGAGCTGGGCTTCATGGTCAAGAGCAATTGTTGTAATCGCAACTCCGATAGGCTGAGTCACATTTGTTGCGTCAAATCGGCCACCTAGGCCAACTTCTAGCACAGCAAGTTCAACTTCGGCGCGCCTGAATGCGACAAAAGCTGCAGCAGTCGTGACCTCGAAGAACGTAGGCGACACTTCGAGTCGGCCCTCCCGGAGCAGTCGGTTGACTGCACGCCGGACAGTTTTGACGGCCCATTCAAATTCGCTGGTTGTTATTGGGTTTCCCGCGATCGAAATTCGTTCCTCTAGCCGGACTAGATGAGGCGACGTGTAGCGCCCCGTGTGGTAACCGTCAGCGCGGAGTGCGGCCTCAGTCATTGCTGCGACCGAACCCTTTCCGTTGGTGCCCCCAATTATGAGCGATTTGAATGTCCGCTCTGGGTGTTCGAGCACTTCACACAATTGTTTTATGTTGTTCAGGCCCAGCTTAATGCCGAACTTCTCGAGGTCACGTAGATAGGAACTCACGTCCTCTGAGGGTGTGAGATTGACCATTGCAGGGTGTGGATTCTGGGAAAATTTAGAGCTTTTCGGTCGCGTCGGACGTACCAGTGCCTGAATCAGGTTCCTTACGCGGATCCGGCACTGATAACTCGGCCGGTTTGGTATCAGACTCCGTGCCCACTGATTCTTCTAGGCCTATCTCGACTGCTGTCGGTTCTTGAGCAGGGGTATCCACTGCAATGCGAGTTGCGCCCATGAACCGCAACGCTCTCGATAGCGTTCTCTTAAGTTCTCGACGGTCAACGACGACGTCAAGCATGCCGTGTTCCTGGAGGAACTCACTACGCTGAAATCCTTCAGGTAATTTCTGCCGGATTGTTTGCTCGATTACTCTGGGGCCAGCGAAGCCAATTAACGCCTTCGGTTCAGCAATGTTGAGGTCGCCCAGCATCGCAAAGCTGGCTGTGACGCCACCCGTAGTAGGGTCGGTGAGAACCGATATGTAGGGCAGCCTCGCCCGATCTAATCGAGCCAAAGCCGCGTTGATCTTGGCCATCTGCATAAGGGACAGCGTTCCTTCCATCATACGGGCACCGCCCGAGCACGACACGATAACGATCGGTAGAAGATTGGCAAGAGCTCGCTCAATCGCGCGGGTAATTTTCTCGCCCATAACGATGCCCATACTGCCGCCGATGAATCCATATTCCATCGCCGCGATAACGGCGGGGTAGCCGTCGATCTGCCCGGAAGCAACGATAATGGCATCCCTGAGTCCAGTTGATGCCAAACCTGCTTCTAACCGTGCCACATATGGCTTCGTGTCTTCGAACTTGAGCGGGTCGGTTGAAGCGAGTGATTTGTCGTGCTCAACCCACCTATCGTCAAACAACGACTCAAGACGATCGACCGCACTCAACCTGAAATGAAAAGCACACTTCGCACAAACACTCAGATTGGCGACTAAATTCTTCTTGTAGAGGATTTGTGCACAAGCAGGGCACTTAACCCACAGCCCCTCTGGGACGCGACTCGCTCGACCTACCCTGGACTCGATCGGTTTCCGACGTCGCTTAAACCACGGCATGGAGGGTTGAGCTTAGAAGGTGCTATGGTCAGAGGTCAAGGTCAGTTCAAGGGCTTCTAGCGTTGGGGGCTCAGGTCGATAAAACCAGTCACGCGCCCGTCCGTGGCACGTAATACCTAGTTCCCAGTCCCATGTCCCGAAGTTGCCGTGAGAGGTCTTCCAGCGCATCGTCATGCCAGGCTACGTCGAACTGTGAAGTCTCTACAACTAGCAGCGGAGTGTCGGTGTAGTGAAAAAAGAAGTGGTTGTAAGCTTCGTTGAGCTCCTGAACGTAGTGCGCATCGGGTAACGGACGCCTGGGATCTCTCTTAGCCCGTTCTTTCAGCCGTCGATTTAGCACTTTCGATGGAGATTGGAGATAGATGACGAGGTCGGGTGGAACCACGTCTTGGACCAGCAGATCGAATAGACGTTGGTAAATGGAGAGCTCGTTGTCGTCAAGATTTAGGCAGGCGTAGATCTTGTCTTTGGTAAACAAGTAGTCGCTGATGGTTGATTGATTAAAGAGGTCGGGCTGTTGTAACGCCTTTTGCTGCCGGTGACGTGCGAGAAGAGAAAATAGTTGGGCCTGAAACGCAGCACCTGGGCGTCCAGCATAAAAATCGGTAAGGAAAGGGTTCTCAGTTCCGTCCTGTATCGGAGCCGCATCGAGTCGCACCGCGAGTCGCTCGGCGAGCCGAGATTTACCGGCTCCCAACGGACCTTCAATGGCAATGTGACGAAAATCCAATCTGCCGTTCAGTATAGCAGCGATTTCAGGACGATTGAGGACATAGGCTTTGGAATGAGCAGCTCCGGACGCATAATATGATCCGTCGTTCGAGAGGTTGCGACCGCGGCGCGCATTCACGACCGACTGGCACGAGTTCCCGATCTTCAGCGTCCAACTGCCGCACGGTGAATAATACTTTTATGAAAATCGACCGCGTCGAGTTGCGGCTCGTCAGACTGCCGCTCGTCCAGTTCTTCGAAACTAGTTTCGGAAGAATACATGATCGAGAGTTCATCATTGTGATGGTGGACGGTGACGGCCAGCGTGGGTACGGTGAGTGCGTTGCCGATCGCGACCCGTTCTATAGCTCTGAGACGTCCAAAACCGCCTGGCATATCCTGACGGACTATCTTGTAACTCTTGTGCTGGGTGTTGAGTTTTCACATCCGCGCGACGTGTTTCCAGCTTTTGCTCAGGTGCGAGGACACAATATGGCCAAGGCCGCACTTGAAATGGCTTCCTGGGACCTTTATGCGCGTCAGTCCAGTCTACCGTTGTACCAGGTGCTTGGTGGTTCCCGCACAACGATTGCTTCGGGTGTTTCAGTAGGGATCCAAGATTCGCTCGAACAACTTGGCGACAAGGTTGCTGCCGAATTGGCAGCCGGGTACAAGCGCATCAAGATGAAAATCAAGCCAGGCTGGGATATTGAGGCCGTAGCCTCAATCCGTCATCGATTTGGTGAAATCCCACTCATGGTTGACGCGAACGCCGCTTACACACTGGCCGATGCTGAGCACCTAGCGGTTTTAGACCAGTATGACCTGATGATGATCGAACAACCGTTACATTACGACGATGTGCATGATCATGCTCAATTACAACAGCGACTTCGCACCCCGATCTGTCTTGATGAATCGATTCACACGCTGCATAACGCTACGGAAGCGCTCACAGTAGGGGCGTGCCGTATCATCAACATTAAACCGGGTCGGATTGGAGGCCATGCGCAATCGATCCATCTTCATGACTTGTGTGCTGACCACGGAGTTCCGGTGTGGCATGGTGGGATGCTTGAGAGCGGTATTGGTCGAATGCATAACATCCATCTTTCGACGCTGCCGAACTTCACGCTGCCAGGCGATGTGTCGGCAAGTCGTCGCTATTTTGAGCTTGATTTGATCGAACCCCCGGTTGAATTGCAGGGCGACGGCACTATCAATGTGCCCGCGTTACCCGGCCTAGGAGTGTCAGTGGTTGAGGAACGTATCGATCGCGCGACTGAACGTGCGGTGACTCTAGGCTCCTAGCATGACCTCGCCTCGAGAAGGAGCGCTAGGGTTACAAAGAAAACGTGCGACTGGCTCCATACTGCACTGGCATGGAACGGGAATAGCGCTCTCACTGCTCATGGCCGGTTGCGCAACGGCTCCGCCGACAATGGCTCCGGCCTTGATGACCAGACAGAAACTTGCCGTCATCCTCCAATTGG
This sequence comes from Acidobacteriota bacterium, assembly GCA_002717745.1. Taxonomy (GTDB): domain Bacteria; phylum Acidobacteriota; class Vicinamibacteria; order Vicinamibacterales; family UBA823; genus UBA11600. Next base: position 2,058 of record PBBF01000020.1, on the reverse strand, counting down.
AGCATCAACGTGTGATCGTACCGCCCGAGGGTGCGGTCGTGCCGCTGCCTGGTTTGATGCCTGGCACACCTCTTCCTCGGATACCCAGCTTACTTGAGTTTCTGGAAGACCCCGCGGCCAGAGTACGACGACGATCTGCGATCGCACTCGGAAGGGTCGGGTTATCCGACGCAGTGGAACCACTTCGTGCATCTCTGACTGATTCGAATCCCGCCGTGCGTCAGATGGCTGCGTTTTCTCTTGGTTTGATTGGGGAGCCGGGGGTCGCTGATGCGCTCATGACCGCGCTCAGCGACTCGGATCCACTAGTGCGTGGTCGGGCAGCGGAGGCGTTAAGTCGGCTCGGGGTGCGTGAGGCAGCGCCATTTGTCGGGCAGATGGTCACGGAAGTGGCTTCCATCGCTGCTCAAGTAGATCCCGATGACATGACCTATCCTCAGCCCTCTTCTGTCGAAGCCTTCCGGCTTGGGGTTGTTGCATTGACACGTCTTGAGGCGTACGAGTCGCTGTCGACGGCGTTACTCGATACCAATAATCTTTCAAAAGTGCGTTGGTGGCCGGTGGCCTGGGCGTTCCAGCAACTAGCTGACCCAAGGGCAGCAGAAGCACTTACGGAGCTAATCGAAGGATCCGGTAGTTATCGAATTTCGTTTGCTGCAAGAGGTTTGGGTCGTCTCGGCGATCCCACAATGGCCGAGTTATTGGTTCCGCTTCTTGATCCGCGACGATACGACTCCCAGGTCATCGTGGCGGCGGTTCGGGCCTTGGCTGATTTGGGTGCCCTAAAGAACATCCCGGCGTTGATGCGCCTACTACGGGCACCGGATCTCGATTTCGCAATACTCATCGAAGTATTGAAGGCGCTCGGGCGAGTGGGTGGTGCCGAGTCGACGGACCTATTTCTAGATCTGTTGTCGCATCCACGGTCAGCGATTAGGGTGGAAGCGCTTCGAGGACTGGCGAATTTCGATTCTCAAACATTTTTTCTCATGCTGTCGGGATTCGACGGTGACCCGCATTGGAGTGTCCGCGCGACCCTCGCGGACATCCTCACTTCGATGAATTCTGACTTGGCCATGCCGCGTCTTGAGGCGATGCTGGACGACCCCGACCACCGAGTGCTGCCATTCGTGCTCAGAGGCCTAGATGCATCTAGAGCTGCCGAGGTCGCGCTTCAGTATTTAGCAAGTGACGATGTTGTGATGGGAATGGCTGCGGCACAGCAACTCGGCGTGAATACATCGGCTGAAGGCGCCGTGGCTTTGAAGCGGGCCTACGAGACGAGCCAAGGAGGAGAGAGGGCAGTCTTACGGCGTGCCATCGTCGAGGCGATTGTGACTTATGGGGGAAATGTCGCTACGGAGTTAATGCATGCAGCGCTGTCCGATTCGGATTGGGCTGTGCGAACTCGCGCGGCGCAAGTGTTAGACGCCGAGGAGGCCACCAAGCTATACGAGCGCAGGATCCGTCCGTTGCCAGCACTTGGCTTTGAAGAGGCTCTGACACTGGCCAATCCTGCAGTGTCTCCGCAGGTGTACCTTGAAACTGACGCGGGAACGATTCAGATTGAATTGTTGGTACTCGATGCCCCTCTATCGAGCAATCGTTTCGCGGAGTTGGCTGGGAACGGGTATTTCCACGGAGTGCCGTTTCACGATGTAGTAGCAAATGGCCTGGTGAGGGGTGGAGACCCACGTGGTGACGGATTTGGAAGTACGGGTATCACCTTGCGAGATGAGTTGAGTGAACGACCGATACTTCGCGGTACCGTAGGACTGATTCTGCAAGGGGAGGAGCCAGAAACCGCAGAGGGCCAGTTCTTCATTGCACTCACGCCTCAGCCTGAGCTCGATGGGCATTACACGGTCATCGGGCGTGTTGTGGACGGAATGGCGGTCGTCGACGGTCTAAACCAATGGGACGTTATTCGGAGAACCCGTGTGTGGGATGGAGTCTCGATGACAGGACTAGAGTGACGCGGAAATCATTGTTTACATGAAAAAGGGGGCGCCGATCGCCCCCTTTTTCGTGACGCGCGAAGGCACTCTTAACGCTTCT